>JBDHCY010000001.1:0-83639 GCA_039591795.1 Gemmatimonadota bacterium
GGGGTTGGGTGATCGAGAGTGTAGTGAGTGAGCGCCGTGCGGACTCGAATCCGACGTTGACTCCGAGGAACTGTTTGCTCTGGATCGCGGTCAAGAGCCCTGCCGCCGTCGAGTCTCCGTAATCACGCAGGTCGCGAGTCGACGACAGAGTGCCGTTGAAGCTCAGCGTACGGTAGGGCTGCAGTGCGAGCGTGACCGAATTGATCCAGGGGACCGATGTACTGCGGACGGCCCTGGCCTCGTCGCCGATCGCGTCCACGACGGGTCGTCGATAGCTCTGGCGATCGCTCGTGGTCCGCGCGTAACCGCTCGTGAAGCGAAGCTGGGACGGATTCCAGCGCAGCCGTGAGTTTCGCATGGCCGTGACCCAGGCGCTGTTCCGCAGGAAGCCGGGCAGGCCCGCCAGCAGACCGTCGAGGAAGGCGGGAATGCCGCGTGTCGTCTGCTCACCGGGGGAGTTCGCGTAGTCGAGACCGAGGGTCGTGGTCTTGCTCTCGCTGACCGACAGCGACGACGACGACCGCCCCGACCCCCAGCTGCCGCTCACGCTCACCGGGTCGATCAGTGTGCGCCCCAGGGTGGACGACGACCGACTGATCCGACGCACCGACCAGCGATACTGCACGCTCCGGGCGCCAGTCTCCCGAAGGCCGGTGACGGCGTCGGCACGGACGTCGGTGCCCGCGAGGAAGAACGGATTGACCGCGCTCCGTGCGTAGACGACCGAAAACGGGACGGAGAGGCCAAGTGCTCGCGGCAGGAACCGGTCGAGGCGCACGTTGAGCGCGAGGCTCGCTGCGTTGTTGGTGAGGTACGACGGGTCTTCGCCGAGTTGTCGGAACCGATCGTCGCGGCGGGTGAACGAGAAACTGGCGTCGAAGACGTCCGCCGCCGTCAGACGGACGTCGAAGGCCGCTGCATAGCCAGGGTCGTCGACGACCTGGCTCAGCCGAATGTCGTCGACCCACACCTCGGCCTGCTCGATGAACGTGCGCGCCTCGACCCGCAATATTCCTGCGGCCAGCTCCTGAACTGCTGCGAGGTTGGGCGGCCCGGTGCTCGGGTCGCGCACGTGTACGATGTACGGCCCGTCGCAGGCGACGTAGGCGAGAGAGTCTCCTCCGCACTCCGCCGCTCCAGAGGGCGGCTCGCCGCGGAGCCACGCCCGTTCGACGATGGCTCGCAACATGAGCCAGCGTTCGAGCTGCACGACGACCTCGGGCTCCCACGACGCTGTTCGTGCCGGCGTCCGATAGAGGTAGAAGTTGTTCTCGTCCTTCCCGGCCTTGATGAAGAACTCGAGATCCCCGTCCTCCCACCCGGGCCCCCGGCCCCGAGCCCACACCCTGAGCTCGCGGTAGGTGAGAAAGCCGCGGTTCCCCGCCTCGGTGAACCGGAAGAACGTCTCCGCACGCTCACCGACACGGAGGTCTTTCGCGAGGAGTCTGAGCGAGCGCTCGTTGATTTGCGTCTGACCCACCTGGAACGTCGCGCTTTGCGCCTGGGCCTCCTCGACGACGCCGGGCGGCGAGACGTAGCCCAGGTCGGTGTTCTCGGTGCCCACGACCGATGCAATGACTTCTCCGTGCGCCGCGCCCTCCGCTCCCGAGAGGCCGGGGATCGGTGTAGGGGCGCGCTTGAGCCAGCGCGCGCCAACGAGCTTGAGCCGCGCGAGCCCGACGAACACACCTTCTGTGGGCATCCCCGGCGCCGGCTCCCCGGCCACGAGCGAAAGACGCACTGACCGAATACGCTGTGGCGTGGGTGTCCCGATCGTCACCGTCGTGTCGCTCCGCGTCGGCACGCGGTACAGCTTCCATCCCTCCCCGCCGTCGCGGACCACGAATCGATCATCTCCGAGGGGGAGAACGAAGCGGACGAAATTCTCTTCACTGCGTCCGACGGTGATATCGAGCCGGTTGTCTCCGTCCAGGTCTTCGGTGTCGAGGGCGCCGTTTCGCCGAGTGCAGCCCGCCCGAGTGTCACCCCACGCGTAGATGACCGTGACCGCGCCAACCACCTGCTCGCATGCCGGAAACGGGTCCACCGGCTGGCCCGAGGCATCGACCGCGCCTTGCACAACGTCGCCCAAGATGCCCACGTCATCGAGCGCCGCGTTCCAGACGCCGTTGTCGCGCCGCTCGGTGTCGAGCGTCGCCAGTCCGATGCGATGACGTCCTGTGAATGTGCTATCGCCGGGGGCCACCTCAAGCACGGTGTCGGGTGAGAAATCGGTGGCATCCTCGAGCACGTCACCAAAGTCGAGGGCGAGGGCCGCGCGCTGGCGCTGCCCCGCGCCCACGGTCGGCTCATAGACCCACACTTCGATGAACTCGATGCGTGTGAGGTCGAGGCCCGTCGACGAGAGTGCTTGGGTCGCTGTTCGCCAGCGTGGACCCCCTCCACGCGCCGGAAGGGTCCAGCGCGGCCGCCCGAGCGAATCCGGGAGGCCTCCGACCGTATCGGGATGGAGTTGCAAGTAGAGAACCGTTTCGAGTTGGGGGGTTGCCCCAGTGAACCGAAGCGAGGGATCGATGTCGTTGGCGAAGAGCTGGACCGGCCCAGTCGCATCAGCGTTGGGGATCAGATTCTGCCACGTGAGGAGCGACGCGTTCGAGTCGGCGAAGCTCGTGACCCCGCTGACGATGGACCCGAACCCGTCCACGCTGGTCGGTGCCGACCCGATCTGCCAGGTGCGCTCGGAGAGCGAGAGAAACTCGCCCCCCTCCGCTTCGAACTCTTCAACGTACGCCACTCCGATCTTGTTGGGATTGGGCCGCGACGTCGCCAGCTCGCCGGAAACAGTCAACGTCGACGGCACGTCGGTTGAGACGATGGGAAGCGCATCGAGCGCCGTCGTGAGCCCCGTCGGCCGAAAGAGCAGATTCCCACTCACGCCCCCGATGAAGCTCGATTGCGGCTCGAACCCCAGAGGCGGGCGGTTGAACGTGCTCTTCTCGCGCTGGAAGATGCCGACGAAGTTCAATGCGCCGCGGCTCCCGAGATCGTAGTCCGCTGCGACACCGTAGATGGTAGTCGGAGCGATGTCGAACGTCGCTCGCTGCTCGAACTGCGCGCGGACTTCAGTTGGGCCGCTGAACAACGAGTCTGGATTGAGAAACGTGACCTGCCCGATCTCGTAGATGACTTCGTAATCGCGCCCGCGCACCAGCTGCCGTCCGCGGACAAGCAGTCGCTCGCTATTCTCCCGAATCTGAAATCCGCCAAGGCTCAACAGCGACCGATCGCCGGAACCGACTTGCTCGTAGTCGAGCCGCAGGGTGAATACGGCTGCAGGCGCTTGCGAACGAAGCAGGGACGTCGGCAAGCGGTAGACCGAATCGGAGCGCTCGGCGGCTTGTAGGCGAGTGCTGTCTCCGAACGGCGTCAGATGGGGGAAGATCACATACTGGTCGCTGAGTGGTGCACCACCGTTGGGGTCGCGGGTACGTGGGAACAGTCGGTTTTGGGTGTCGAAGATGTTCTGATCGTTGGGCACGGCCAGGCCGAGCAGATCGAGGTACGTCTCGGCGCCTCCCAGCGGCCGCTCGCTTTCGTTGACGAGGATGTGCACCTGTACGGACGGACGCACCAGATCCGAGCCCATTCGGTACACCTGGCGCATCTCGTGGCGGAACGTGGGCACCTCGGGACCGCGGCGAGGCTCGTGAATCAACTCCAGCGTATCGGGGACGCCATCCGGCCGCGCGGCACTAGGGAAGGTCCCCACCTGGGTGATACCGTCAGCCAGAACGTACGAGACGGCCAGGAAGTCGTCGTTCGACAACCGGCTCCGCATAGCGAACCAGAGCCCTGACGGGTCGATGTAGTAATCGCGCCCCTCGATCAAGAGCTCCCACGCGTAGGGGCCCACTCGTTGCGGAGAGTCGCTGCGGATCGCGACCGCCGGCAGACCGCCCAGGTTGGGATCGAGGCCCGGGCGGCCGGTGGTCCCGCGGAGGCGATAGACCCTCACGGCCGCCGGCCGCAGATCGCTCGGGATCGTGGAGGGATCGATGTCGAGCACGTCAATCGCCGGGTAGCCTGGAAGCCCAAGCGGATCGACAACGAAAAAGAACCGACTGGTCTCGAAGTCAAGCTCTCGGATGTCACGGGCGACGGGCCGACTCGAGACCTCCCCGACGGTGAACACGCGGTCCCGCACGACGTCGCCCTTCTGCTGCGCGAAGATGCCATTGATGCTCAGCGCGCCAAGTTGGGCGGCTGCTTGAACGCCAAAATTGTTCGCCGGAATGCCTGCGGTAATGAAGCGTGAGGATGGGGCACTGAAGCTCACGTTGCCCACTTCGATCCGTTGGAGGATCTCGTCCTCCAGGCCCTGGTAATTAACGTTGAGGTTTTGGTTGGCATCGAACTCACGGTTGTTGTCATAATCCACGTTGATGTGGACGCGACGGCCGACGACGCCGCCCGCGCGGATGAAGAGCTGCGGGTCGGGCGCGGGGAAGGGAAAGGTCGAGTTGCAGCCGGAGAACGGGACGAGCGCTTCCGCAGCCGTGCAGCGCTCATTCTTGAATCGCTCCGATTTGAACTCGATCCGAACGTCGGCCTGAACGCCGAGTTGGGCGTACTGCTCCATCAAGCGGGTCAGTCCCTCCTCGGGGGTCGGCTCCGGACGGGCCCCGGCCTGCTCGATACGCGGAGGGGGCGGCGAGAGGCGTGCGAGTTTCGCATCCCTTGCGGTACGAGCCCAGGCACGCTGGGCGCGGGTCCTGGTCTCCAGGTACCATTGCTGGGCGACGAGGGCGGGCGGCAGGCGAGGCCCGAGCCGACCCCCAGGCCGAAGTGCCGGCCGCGGAAGTGAGGTCAGGGGCGTAAACGGAATCGTGGCGCGGAATCGGGGAGCCGTCGTGTCGGCCGGAGCCTGCGCAGCAGCGGCGCGAGCCGACACGGCCATCACGACGAGCAGCAGTGGAAGCGCTCTAGATGCCACAAAGCCGAGGGCCGAGGGTATACCTTTGTGAGAAAAGGCCGGGCGAATATAATGGCGCGTGTTCCAATGCGCACGCTTTCCAGATACCTCCTGCGTTTGCACGTAGCGCCATTCGTGTTCGCGCTCGTCGCGCTCACGGCACTTCTGCTGCTCAACCATCTGGCGAAGCGCTTCGGGGATTTCGTCGGCAAGGGCCTTCCGTGGTCGGTCGTGGCCGAGTTCTTCGGCCTCGCTGTGCCGTTCATCATTGCCATGACCGTTCCCATGGCGGTCTTGGTCGCGGTCCTGTTCGCCTGGAGCCGCCTCGCGGAAAGCAACGAGTACACGGCCCTCCTCTCGTGTGGTGTGTCGCCGCTTCGACTTGCGTTCCCCGTCGCGCTCGCTGGCGTTGCGGTCTCGTTGGCGAGTCTCGCGTTCGCCGACCAAGTGCTCCCCCGCTCCAATCATCGCCTGCGGATGCTCATGGTCGATATTCAGCGGAAGAAGCCAAATTTCGTGCTCAAGGAGCAGGTGGCCAACGAGGTGATGCCCGGGCAGCTCTTCCTTCGCGCCGGGCGTATCAACGCGGGTGCAGACCGTCTGGGTGACGTGACGATCTACGACCTGCAGACGCCCGAGCGTCGGCGGGTCATCCATGCCGACAGCGGGCGGCTCGCCTACGCGAATGGCTTCAGCGACTTGCACCTCACCTTGCATGACGGCGTGATTCTCGAAGCGGTGCCGGCGGAGCCCGCGGAGTTTCGGAGCACGTACTTCGCCACGCACCTCATTCGCGTCGCGGGCGTTGGCGACACCCTTGAACGCACCCTCGAAGACAGCTACCGCACCGATCGCGAGCTGTCCATCTGCGAGATGGACGCCCGCATGATCACCGTGGAGCATCAGGCGAGGCAGGCGCGCGCCGATCGGCTCGTTGGATTGCGCAACGGGCTCCGAGAGGCAGCGGGGCTCGCTGCCCCGCCCGGGCGTGACTCCCTCGCGCAGCGTCGCCCCCTGTTCTATTGCCGTGCGCTCAACCAGCTCGGAGACTGGCTCCGACCCACCCCCGCGGGCGCGCAGACGCCGATCCCACAGACCGCGCAGACGCCGATCCCGCAGGCGGCGCAGGGGGCCCGGCTCAACCCCAATCAGATTGCGAGCCTGTGGCAGCGCGGGCGCGCTGCCGAACGGGATGCCGCGAGCTACGAGGTCGAAGTTCACAAGAAGTTCGTGCTGTCGACAGCCTGCCTCGTCTTCGTGCTCCTGGGCGTACCCCTTGCCCTGCGCTTTCCGCGCGCAGGGGTGGGGCTCGTGATCGGAGCAAGCCTGACGGTCTTCACGGTCTACTATGTTGGCCTCATTGTCGGTGAAGACCTCGGCGACCGCCTGATCGTCAATCCCGCACTCGCCATGTGGCTCCCGAACTTGGTCTTTGCGGCCGTCGGTATCGAAGGCCTCCGGCGCCTCGCACGCGGTGCCGTTCACGCCCGCGGCGGGGATGGCTGGCTTCGCCTCCGGCAGCTGGTCCGCTCGAGGCGAACCTGATGCGCACACTCAGCCGCTACATTCTGCGCGAGTGGCTCAAGGTCTTCGGTGTCACCGTACTCGGGTTTCCGGTGCTCGTCATCGCAATCGACCTGGCGGAGAATCTCCAGCGCTACCTCGCTCGTGGCGTCGGTCGTGGCGATGTCTTGCTCGGGGCCCTCTTCTCGGTGCCCGAGACCATGTTCTATATCCTTCCCGCCGCTGTGCTGTTCGCGACGTTGTTCACCGTCGGTAATCTGGGCCGCTTCTCGGAGCTCACCGCCGCACATGCGTCGGGAATCTCGTTCTATCGGATCGCGGTTCCTCTCGCCAGCATCGCGTTCGTCGCGGCCATCGGCAGCCTGGCGCTCGGGGAATTGGCGCCCGGCGCTTCCTCGCGCCAAGCCGAACTCCTCGGTGAGCGTGCGCGCCGAGCCCGCGACGAGCGGTACAACTTCGTCTACCGAGCCGAACGCGGTTGGGTGTACACGGTCCGAGAGCTGGACGCGAGCACCTCGCGGCTCCGTGATGTGCTCCTCGAGCGGCGTGGCGCGGGCCCGGAGTACCCCACCATCACCGTGCAAGCAGGGGCCGGGACGTTCCAGGCCGAGACGGGGAGCTGGCAGCTCGAGGGCGGGGCGCTTCGATATCTCAGGGGCCCGCAGGACGAGACCGCCTTCTCCTTCGATTCCATGACCCTGCGGATCCTCACCGAGACACCCGAGGCACTCCTCGGTGAACCGAAGGAGCCCGAGGAGATGCGCTACGCCGAGCTGGCGCGCTACATTGAGGCGCTCGAGCGCTCAGGGGGGGACGCTCGGAAACTGAAGGTCGAGCATGCGCTGAAACTCGCAGTTCCAGCCACAGGGCTCATCATCGTGCTCTTCGCCGCGCCCCTCGCCATCACCTCCCCACGGCAGGGTGCCGCATGGGGTATCGCCGTCGGCCTCGGCACGACGCTTGTCTTCCTCCTCCTCGTGCGACTCGCGGTCGCCGTCGGTGCCAGCGGCCTCATGCCTGAGGTGGTCGCCGCCTGGTTCCCGAACGCGCTCTTTGGACTGGCGGGGATCGTACTGCTCGCCCGCGTCCGCACGTAGGCCACGGAGGCGGGATCCACGACGAAGCGAGGGCGGCGCGCCGCCTTCGTTGATATTCCGACCGCGCGCCTTCCAGTAGATCAGAAGCGGTATCGCAACCCGAGCTGCATCTGGAACTGATCGCTTCGGAACGGGGCGAGATCGCTGAACGTCCCGAAACTCGGGTTCACCGAGTAACGGTAGGCCCCCGATTGTGGGTCGAAGCCGGAGATCACGAGGAGCTGACGGTCACTGCCGAATTGGGAGACGCCGATGTTTCGACCCCAATTGCCGTCCAGGAGATTACCGAAGTTGAAGAAGTCGGCGACCAGCTCGACCTCTTGCCGGCCAATCGTCCGGAACGCCTTGCGCACGCGGAGATCGAGCGTGCGTCGCCACGGGTTCCGACACACGTTCCGCTGCGAGATATGCCCTGACTGGGATGCCACGCAGTCCCACTCCGACAGCTTCTGCTGCAAGAGCGGAAGGTCGACCGACGGGTCGTTGAACGTGAGGCTCGTCCCCACGAACGCACGATCGTTGGCATCTTGACCGTCGCCGTTTGCGTCGCCGTCCACGGTGGGCGTCCAAGGGCCTCCCGAGGTCATGCGCCAAATGCCGGACAGCTGGATGTCCCAGGGGAACACGAGGCTCGCTGAGAGCACGATGGTATGCCGTCGGTCGTAGTCCGACGGTCCCCACGTCCCCGTCGTTCGGTCGCCAACCTTGCCGATGAATCGGTGGTCGCCGGAGGTAGGCGTCTCGAAGATGGCCGTGTTGGAGATGCAACACGAGTATGATGCGTTGTCCTCGCTATTCGCGTAGGTGTACGAGGCCTGCCACGCGAGCAGAGCGGTCGGCCGACGCTCGAGCCGAACGGTGAAGGCGTAGTAGCGCCCCTCGGCAATGCTCTTGTGAACGAGCACCTCGTTGAACGCGCTGGTCACCCGATTCGCACCGAACGAGACCGACCCGCTGGAGGTCGAGATCGCAGCGCGAGGCGCAAAGACCGGACGGTTCTCGACCTCGGAGCGGAACTGCTCGGGGAGGAGGTTCTCGTCGGTCACGTAGAAATTCTGTGTCGTCTTCGCAAAGACGAAATCGAAGCCGAGCTTCATCACGTCACCCATGGCCTGCTCGAACCCGAGGTTCGCTTTCCAGCTTCTGGGATAGTTGAAGCCATCTTCGAACAGGTTGATGTTGGGCGTGGGCGGAGATGCCGCTCCGCCGCCGGCGCACGCCGTCGGAACACTGTTCGGGTCGGCCTGGTAGGCCTGATAATCTGGCAGCGGCGTGTCGGCGCCGGAGCAGAACAGCGAGAGCTGGTTCCCTCCGGTGTTGAGCAACGCGTTGGAGTAGAGCACCGACGGAAACCGGCCGTAGAACAGCCCCACCCCGCCTCGCAACAAGCGCCGGCCGTCGCCCGAGAGATCGTATGTGATGCCGAGGCGCGGCGAGATGTAGGTGTTCGACGGGGCGACGTCAGTTCGGAGCCCCAGGGTGTCCAGGAGTGCCTGGTTGAGCGGTGCCTTGTCGGGGAAACTCGTATTGTCGAGCCGCGCGCCCACGAGCACGTTGAGCCGTGGAGTGACGTCCCACTGATCCTGCGCGTACACCGAGAACTCGCGAGTGTCGTACGTCGCAAGCGGAATCACGTCGTCGGCGGTGAAGAACTCGCCGTCGGGGCCCGGGTTCGGCAGCGAGCGCGTGAAATCGCGCGGGTTGTTTGCCTCGAAGTCTGCCAAGGTGCGAAACCGAAACCGCCCTTGTTGTCGGAAGAAGAAGAAGTTCACGTAGGAGTAGCTATTGAATTGCGCTCCGAACTTGAAAGCGTGATCGCCCGCGCGGACGTTCACGTTGTCCACGAACTCCCACGTGCTCTCTTCGAGATTGTTGGGGAGCACCGGATCGTTTTGCGCTTCCGCGCTGATGCGCGTTTGGCTGCCGTCGGTGAAATCGCTCGTGATCTCGACGCGCGCCTCGGGAAGGAGCGAATAGGCCGTCCGCGGCCTGGGCTCGGTCGCCCGCTGTACTCGGAATTCATTGAACACACTCGAAGACAGCACCGACTGGAACGACAGCACGGTGGAGTTGCCGGTGTTGTCGAAGATCCCACCGTTTCCCTCGGTCTCGTTCGTGCTGACCCGGTCGTTTTGCTGGTTGAGGTCGGTGAAGTTGTGCCTGACGGTCAGACGGTGCCGGTCCGCGAGCTGCCAGTCGACGCGCCCGAACAGCGCAGTCTCGTCTTGTGTCTGCGTGAAACGACCTGCCCTGTCCTGCACACCGTGCACGCGTTGCAGAATGTTCAAGAACCGGCCCACGCTGTCGGGATGAACGTTCGTGCTCGGGTCTGGCGACGACGTCGGCTCCGGTAGTCCGAAGATCGGTTGATCGCGGTCCTGCCGCTCGACAGCCATGAAGAAGTGCATGCGGTCCCGAATGATCGGCCCCGACAGCGTGAAACCGAACTGCCGGGAGCTGAAGTCGGTCGGCGGCTGATTGAAGAAGTCGTTGCCGGTCAGGGCGTCGTTTCGGAAGAACCCATATACGGAGCCGCCGAGCTGGTTGGCGCCGGACTTGGTCACGGCGTTGATGACCCCGCCAGCGAAGAACCCGTACTCGACGTCGTACGCGTTGGTGACGACCTGAAACTCCTTCACCGTCTCGATCGAGTAGGCGAAGGGAATCCGGTCGGAGCCCCTTGCCTCACCGCCAAAGAACGTGCCCGTCGACCCCGCACCGTCGATCTGGATGACGTTCGCGCCCCGGCGGCCACCGCCGATCGAGAGATTGCCACCCGACCCGTCGCCCACGTTGAGCTGGACGCTCGGCGAGAGAGCAACGAGGTCGGCAAAGTTGCGACCGTTCGTTGGAATCGATTGCACTGCGTCTTCGGTGATGAGATCCACCCGACCCGACTGGGCACGGTCGATCAGTGGTTGCGTCGCGACGACCTCGAGTGGGGCGAGCTCGGCAGGTGCGGTCTCGAGCACGAAGTTGATCTCGACGGTCTCTCCGATGTGCACTTCGACGTCCGGGCGCTCCAACGGGCGGTAGCCAATCCGCCGCGCCGCGATTCGGTAGACACCTACCGGAAGCCCGAGGAGCTGGTACTGACCCATGGGACCGCTGACGGTCCGCGAGGTGACGCCGGTCGCTTGGTTCCTGGCAGCGATCTCGACGTCACCGATGGGCACCCGATCCGATCCCGCGATCCGCCCGCGGATGGTGCCGGTCGTCATCTGGGCCGACACGCTCGTCACAGCGCCGAAGATCGGGAACGACACGGCGAGTATCACCGCAAGCTGCGAAACACGCTTGGGCACCATGAGTAACTCCGTGCGGCGATTCCTGTGTGGGCGAGGACATACTCGAGGCCGTGCTCGGGCACCGGCCAGCGTGCCCATGAGTGCAAACATGTCCGAGGGGACAGGGGGGGTCAAGCGACCTAGATGGCCCACGAATGCTGGGAAGGCGGCGGAACGGCTAGCCGGCCAGGACGGCTCCGGTGATGGCGAACGCGATCGTGGCGATGCCACCCGCTACCAGCGCGTACGGGAGCTGAGTGCGCACGTGCTCGATGTGATCCGACGCTGATGCGAGCGAGGCAATGATCGTCGTGTCACTGATCGGGCTGCAGTGATCGCCGAAGATGCCGCCGGAGAGGGACGCCGCCACGAAAGGAGCCGGCGAGAGACCGAGCGCCATGGCCAGCGGGACCGCAAGCGGCAGCATGATGCCGAACGTCCCCCAGCTGCTTCCGGTGGCAAAGGCGATTCCCGCCGCAGTCAGAAAGACCAGCGGCAGCAAGACCGGCAGTGGGAGGCGACCCGCCACGATTCCCGCAACGTATTCGCCCGTTCCGAGCACCTCGGTCACATCCGCCAATGTGATCGAAAGGAGCAGGACAAGCGCCATGCCCGTGAGGCCTCCGGCCCCCTTCAGACTGACCTGGCTCAGCTGGTCGAGGCTCAAGAGTCGCTGGACCCGGGAGAGAATCCACGCGACGGCGATGCCGGCGAACACGGCCCACAGCACGCTGGTGGAGCCCGACCCTTGGGCGATGCTCCCTTCTCCGGTCACGTACATCGCGAGCGGCATCACGCCGACCATGGTCACGATGGGGATCGCCATGTTGACGGGCCGACGCGGGATGTCCGGCTCCGGCGGGGGCGCAATGTCCTCCGGATCGGCCAGGGCCACCGCGTGCTCCCAGTGCAACTGACCGCCAGCGGTGCGCTGCTGGGCCTTGCGCATGGGGCCCCAGTCCAACCCCCACAGCGCACTGCTTCCCGCGAGCAGCCCTGCCGCGATCGCGTAGAAGTTGAGCGGAATCGCGATGAGAAACACCGTCAGCGCATCGGCCACGTCCAGGCCAATGAGCAAGCTGAGTACGTACGCGCCCCACGCGTTGAAGGGAATCAGAATGCAGACCGGGGCCGACGTCGAGTCGATGATATAGGCGAGCTTTTCGCGGGAGACGCGGAATCGATCGAACAACGGCCTCGAAATGGAACCCGCAACGAGTATGGTCAGGTTCGATTCGATGAAGATCACGACGCCCACCATCCAGGCGAGCAGCTGTGCGCGCCGCCCCGTCGTGACCCATTGTCGCGCCTCTACCCACTCCACGAAGCCGCGCACTCCGCCATTGGCCTCCACGACGGCAATGAGCGAACCGATCGCGAAGGTGAACAGCAATACGCGAGTATTGTCGCCCTCTCCCAGCACCCGCACCGTTGCGTCGATCGCCGCGGCGGCTCCGATTCCCGGATGCCACTGGCTGAAGATGATCCACCCGAGCAAGATCCCTGCGGCCAGCGACAGGTACACTTGCCTCGTGTAGATCGCGAGGAAGATTGCCACCAGCGGCGGCACCAGGGAGAGAATCCCGAACCCTGCGTCCACTATGGCTGCCCGCTCCGGAGCAACCCTGAACTCATCGGGCCGAGGGATGCATTCGGCATCGAGACGGTGCGCGAGACAGTCCGAGCGACGCCGATCTGGGATGCCGACATGAGTCCAAGTTGCGCGCGCCCCCTCGTAGCGGCAAGGCGGCGCTACAGCTCGATCAGCTCCGCCTGAGGATCGGCCGGTGTGACTTCAGGGCGGTCGGCGTGCAGGAGGACGTTGATCTCGCTTCGGACGCCGAACCGCTCAGCCAGGTACACCCCCGGTTCCACCGAAAAGCCGCTTCCGGGTAACAGCGTTCGCTCGTCGCGGGTTTCGTAGTTGTCGAGGTGGGGCCCCGATCCGTGGAGGTCGCGGTCGATGGAGTGACCGGTCCGGTGCACGAATGCCTCGCCGTAGCCGGCTCGCTCGATGGTCCCGCGCGCGACGTCGTCCAGATCCGCGCCCCTGATTCGTTCGCCGTGTGCGCACGCCTCCGCGAGACGGGCAATCACAGCGTCCCGCGCGTCGCGCACGGTGTGCCACACGTGCCGCACGTCGTCGGGCGCCGGACCCGCATGCGCCATCCATGTCTGGTCTGCGTAGACCGAGCCGGGATAGCACCCCCACAGGTCGAGGAGTACGACCTGTCCGGGCCGAAGCATCCCGTCGGCCCCTCCCTGCGGCTCGTAGTGCGGATTCGCGCTGTGCGGCCCAAAGGCGGCGATCGGCGCGTCCTGGGTCTGGAGCCCTGCCCGCTCGATCGCCGCGAGGACGGATCGCTGCACGTCAAGCTCGCTCAGCGCCCGGCCGTTCGCCAGCGCGTCACCCACGTCCCGGAACGCCTGTTGCGCGATGCCGGCTAACTGGCTCGCAGCAGCGCGATGCTTCTGCGCGTCATCCGGTGACCAGCGGGCTGCGAATTGGGACACGAGCTCGTCCGACGGCACGATGGTGACGCCGAAACGTTCGAGATACTGCGCAACGCCGAGAGGAACGCGGTCGAGGTAGGGCACACTGTCGTCTTGCGAGATCTCCATGGCGACGCGCTTGTCGGACACGGTGGCTCGCAACGCCGCCTCGAGCTCGCGCCAAGCGGAGTACGGGATCACGCGGCCCGGAAAACCTTCGAGTGGCTGCAGCTCGATCCGGTGAGCGACGGCAACCGGTTCTCCAGTCGCGGGGAGGAACACGAACAGCCGGCGCGTCGCCATCCCACGTAGGCCGAGCAGCAGGCGGACCACGGGATTCACGCCGTGGAAATCGTACAACAGCCAGCCGTCCAGCTTGGCCTCGCGGAGCACGGCTTGGATCGCGGCAACGTCGACGTTCATAGCATCAGCTCCGATGGGATCGCTCCGGACCACTGGCAGACCTCCGCACCCAGGGCTCGGCACGAGCCGTGTTGGAGTGCGCCTTCATAGCCGGCGAGAAGTCGTAGCAGCTCGGCAAAGGCAGCGCCATAGAAGGTGCAACCCCGTCCGTCGCCGGTGCCACGCACCGAGAGCGGCTCGTCCAGATCGACCGCGGGGATTGACCCTTCGAACCGTAAGGTGGCGTCGAAGACACGGCGAGCAACTCGCTGTGACATGCGCACGCCGACGCGGCGGCCGAGCCCTCGCGGAGCGACACGCGGCAGAAACCGCCCTCGTGGGTAGATGACACGAACCGCACGCCGGGCGGCTCGCCGCCCGGCATCGGCGAAAAGGACCTCGTGGTCGGGTCGCCGGCCCAGAAGGGAGAACAGCGCAACGGCCTCGTCCGCGGCCACGCGGCGTCGCCGACGTGCCCCGCGAGCATACCGTGCCGCTTGTGCCGCGACGGTGCCGGAGAGGCCAAGTCGGCGCGACAAAAGCTCGTCGGCGATCTCGTGGAGGTCGTCTCCATAGGGGGTGTCGAGGTTCTGGAGCGCCTCGAGCATGGCGAGCGGAATGACGGGATGCGTCTGGGAAGCGGCGGCCCTCACCGGCGCCAACTTAATCTTGTTGCCCCACTGACGACCAGGGGGTATCGTCGATCGCTATGGACATAGCCGAGAAGCAGGCGGCCTTCGAGCGTGAGGCACTGATTCACCTCGATGTGCTCTACCGCGTCGCCGTGCGACTCACGGGCTCGGCTGCGGATGCCGACGATCTCGTTCAGGAGGCGATCCTCCGCGCGTTTCGGGCATGGGACCAATACCGACCGGGAACAAATGCCCGGGCCTGGTTGCTCACTATTCTGCGGAACCAGTTCGTCAACGACTACCGCCGCCGCCGGCGGCACCAGGAGGCGGCAGAGGAAATCGCCGGAGACCCGAACGCGGTCTTCATGAGCGCCCGTGAGGTGGACCCGACCGGAGCGTTCTTCGACCGCATCGTAGACGCGAAGGTACTCGAGGCGATTGACAGGTTACCCGAGGAGTTCCGCGAAGCAGTCGTATTGGTCGACGTCGAGGGGCTCTCGTACGACGAGGCAACACAGGTGCTCGAGGTCCCGATCGGAACGCTCAAATCTCGTCTGTTCCGCGCTCGTCGCCGCTTGCAGCGCGAGCTTTACGACTACGCCGTGGAAATGGGCTACATCAAGGCATCGGCTCCATGAGCAGCTCTCCGCGTGACATCAGCTGCCACGAAGCCCTGGAGCACCTCTACGAGTACCTCGACCACGAGCTCACTCCAGAGGTGGAGGCGGAGGTCCGCGGACACCTCGTGGCCTGCGTAGTCTGCACGAGCCGCTTCGGCTTCGAGGAAGTGTTCCTCAAGTTCCTCGAAGCGAAGAGCCAGGCTCAGGGCGCCTCGCCAGAACTCAGGCGACGCATCCTCGAGCGGCTCTTCCTCGACCCCGACGTGCCCGAGCGGTGATCGACCCCGCGGCGGCAGTGCTCCTCGCCGCTGGGGTCTCCGCCGTCGCCGTGCTGGCTCGCTGGCTCACAGTTGGCGGGGCCATGGCGGCCTCTTTGGTCGGCGCTGCCGTGCTCTTCGGTGCCGGCTGGGGTGGCGGTGCCATGCTCGCCACGTTCTTCGTCTCGGGGTCCCTCCTCTCTGGCATGAACGAGCGGGCGCGCGCCACGCGGACGGCCGATGCGAAGACAGGCCCGCGCGACACCGTCCAAGTCCTCGCCAACGGCCTCCCGGGTGCGTTCGCCGCACTGGTCGTTCCTCCCCTGTTCCCACCCACTGTTGTCGTGGGTGGGGCGATCGCCGCCGCGGCCGCTGACACCTGGGCCACGGAAATCGGAATGGCTCTGGGGAGACGGCCCAGACTCATCACCACGCTCCAGCCCGTGCCTCCGGGCACATCGGGAGGCGTCACACTCACCGGAACGGCGGCCGCGCTGGCCGGGGCGGCCACGGTTGGCGCCATCGCGATGCCGTTTGGGCTCCCGCCACCGCTCCTTCCGATCGTGATCACGGCTGGCTTGACCGGTGCCTTGCTCGACTCATTCGCAGGCGCGATACTCCAGGGACGATTCCGGTGCGAGCGATGCAACGTCGAAACCGAGCGCCGACTACACGAATGCGGCACGTTGACGGTTCGGGTGCGCGGCCTCAGCTGGCTCACCAACGACGGCGTGAACCTTCTGGCCTCGTCTTGCGGCGCTGGATTGGCCTTCCTGTGGCTGTCGCTACGCTGGGCCTAGCGTGCATCGGCAGCGACGGCCTCGTCGTGGAGAGCGACCGGGGAACCATCGGTGTCGGTTCGAGCCCAACGCTCGATCTGGTCGGATCGTGGCGCCACACGGTGATCGTGCAGACCGACGGCGGTGACGTTCAGTCGAGCGAGACGGCGTGGACGTTCGAGGACGACCTCGACTGTGTGCGCGTCGTCACGCTGCGCTCGGTCTCTTTCGGCGGCGTGCTCGACATCCTTCCGCGAACCTGTACCTACACGGCGAGCACCGCGTCGGTGACAATCGTCTTCACCGACGACCCGACCTCGGTCACCTTCGACGCTCGAGTCGTGCGCGACACGTTGTACCTCGACGACTTCGCTTTCGAGCGCATCCGCTAACCATGCCAGTTACTCGACGATGGGATGTCGTCGTCGCGGGCGCCGGCCCCGCGGGCGCCGCCACTGCCGCATTCCTCGCCGAAGCGGGCTGCCGCACTTTGCTCATCGACCGAGCCCGCTTCCCGCGTGAAAAGCCGTGCAGCGACTACGTGGCCCCCGGTGCCCGCTCGGTCCTCGCGAAGCTCGGAGTGCTCGGCGCGCTCGAGCAGCGCGGCGAGCCCGTGCACGGCATGGAGGTCACGTCTCCGTCCGGCACGACGCTGCGAGGGGACTATCGGGGAGGCTCGGGGTTCGGGATGCCCCGCCGCGAGCTCGACGCGCAGCTCGTCGAGCTCGCCGTTGCCCGCGGCGCTACGCTGTGGGAGGAGACCCGCGCAGAGGGACTCACCGTCACGCTGCGCGGGGCGCCCGCCTTGCGGGCACGTCACGCTGGCCACACTCACACCCTGAGCGCCCGGGTCGTCGTGGGCGCCGACGGGTTGCGGTCCGCGATCGCGCGCGCCCTGGGCGGGGGGACACGTGTCGGCCCACGGCGCCTGGCCCTCGTTGCGCAGATCGCCGACGTCGAGGGCCTCCACGGCGTGGGCGAGATCTTCGTCGCAGGAGGCGGCTATGTCGGAGTGGCACCGCTCCCCGGCGGAGCCGCGAACGTCGCCGTCGTGCAGCCGGCCGCGCGGGCCCACCGCGGGATGAGCGGGAGCGCGCTCTTTTGGACGGAGCTGGCCCATCATCCCGACCTGCACAGCCGTGTTCGGGATCGGCCGGTGCTCCGCGGTGTGCTGGCAACCGGTCCCTTCGGCTGGCGCAGCCAGCGAGCGGTGGGCAACGGGGTCATTCTCGTGGGAGACGCTGCCCATTTCTTCGATCCGTTGACGGGCGACGGCGTCGCCGCCGCATTGCACGGCGCGGCGCTCGCCGCGCAGGTGATTCTCCAGGCACTCGGGCGGCTCGACGTGCCGACACGGCGAGCCCTTGCACCGTACGAGACGATGCATCGGCGACTCTTCGGGGGACGCTGGTCGGCCCAGCGGCTGTTGGGCGCGGCCGTTGCACATCCCCGCCTCTTCGACCTCGGCCTGCGGGCACTGACCCAGCGTCGGGAGCTCGGCGACCGCATCGTCCAGTTCGCCGGGAGCGTCGCCCCGGTGAGCAGTCTCTTTCAGCCCCTCGCCACCAATCCGAGGCCCGCGTGACCAAGCCACCCGTTGACGCACCGAACTTCCGGCAGCTACTCGGTCGTTTCGCGACGGGCGTCGCCGTGCTCACCACTCGAGGAGTCGATGGCGAGCCGACCGGAACGACCGTGAATACCCTCACCTC
Organism: Gemmatimonadota bacterium; assembly: GCA_039591795.1. Lineage (GTDB taxonomy): Bacteria > Gemmatimonadota > Gemmatimonadetes > Gemmatimonadales > GWC2-71-9 > JBDHCY01. The sequence continues at coordinate 17,737 of JBDHCY010000001.1, forward strand.
AGTGTCTCTCTCTCCGCCGCTTGTGCTCATCTGCCTCGACCGGCAGCACGACAGCCACGCCGCGTTGAGCGGAGCCGAGTGTTTCGCCCTGAACATTCTGGCGAACGACCAAGAGGAGCTGTCGCGACGGTTCGCGGCGGAGGACCGTCACTTTCAGGGAGTTGGCTACCGGCTGAGCGATAGCGGTGTCCCGCTGCTGGACGGCGCGCTCGCCTACATCGAATGCGAGCTCGAGAAGCAAGTCGAGGCTGGCGACCACACCGTATTCTTCGGTCGGGTGGTCGGTGGGGAGGTGGCGGAGCGCCGGCCACTGCTCTACTACCGCGGCGGCTATGCGGCGCTGGCCGGGTGATCCCCACCGAGACGCTCGATCGCGTGGATGCGCCGGCCGGGGTCGTGCGAGCGTCGTTGGCCGACATCCGTCGAGCCAATGCTCTCTTTGGCGGCCGCCGGGCGGTTATTGGCGCGTTGAAGCCGCTCTTTCGTGGCGCGGTGCCGGGAGATCGCTTGACGCTGCTGGATCTCGGAACCGGCGCCGGTGACATTCCACGAGCGGCGGCACGTCTCGCGGCACGTTACGGCGTGCGGCTCGAGACCATCGGCGTGGAGCATCACCGCACAGCGGCAGAAATGGCCCGCACCGCAGGCGTGACCCCGCTCGTTGCCGATGTCGAGTGGCTCCCTCTTCGCACACGATCGATCGATATTGTGATCATGAGCCAGCTCCTCCACCACGCGCCACGTGAGCGCGCCGTTGCCTGGATTCGCGCCGCCGATCGGGTTGCCCGACGCGCGGTCATCATCGCGGATCTACGCCGCGCACGGCTTGCGATGTGGGGTATCTGGCTCGTCTCATTTCCACTGGGGTTCCACCCTGTGAGTCGTCGCGACGGCGTGCTGTCGATCAAGAGAGGATTCACGCCATCCGAATTGACCGCTCTCCTCGCAGAGGCCGGCATCACAGCAACCGCGTTTCCCCGGCTCGGATGGCGCGTCGTGGCGGCATGGGCGCCCGTGGCCTGATGCACACTGAAGATCGAGCACGCGTCGCTGCCCCACTCGACGTCGTCTTCGACATCGCGAGTGATGTCGAGCGGTGGCCCGAGATCCTCCCCCACTACCGTTGGGTACGTGTGCTCGAGCGGCACCGGGACTGGGATCTCGTCGAGATGGCTGCCTGGCGCCCGTTCGGACCGCTCAACTACCCGACGTGGTGGGTGTCGGAGATGCGCCGACTGCCCGATGAGCACCGGGTGCGCTATCGGCACGTGCGCGGCATCACGCGCGGGATGGACGTGGAATGGATGCTGCGATCGGCGGACGGCCACGTCGAGGTTACCGTGCTGCACGATTGGCTCGGTCCGCGGTGGCCGGTCGTCGGCCCGCTGTTCGCCGACGCGATCGTCGGTCCGATCTTCATTCACGCTATCGCATCGCGCACGGTCGCAGGCGTCAAGCGAGTCGCCGAGGAGTGGCGTCGTGGTTGATCGACGGCGGGTCGCCGTCACAGGCATCGGCTGCGTCACTCCCATCGGACTGGGCGTCGAGGGTTTGTGGGACGGACTCCGCCTCAGGCGATCGGCGGTAGGTGCCATCACGCGATTCGATGCCTCGCTCTGGCGCAGTAGGATCGCGGCGGAGGTATCTGACTTTCGACCCGCCGACCACCTCGACGCCCGCCGCGCCCGGCGACTCGACCGCTTTTCAGCGTTCGCGGTCACCGCCGCCCGATTGGCCCTCTCCGATGCGGCGGTCGACGTCGCCCGAGAGGACCGCGACCGCGTCGGGGTGATGATGGGTTCGGCATTGGGTGGGGTCGCATTCGCTGAAGAGGAAGCGGGGAAGTTCCTCTCCGACGGGCCGCGGGCGGTCAATCCCGCGCTGGCGCTCTCGGTGTTTGCTGGGGCAGCTTCGTGCAACATCGCGATCGAATTCGGCGTCACCGGGCCGAACGCCACGAACGCGATGAGCTGCGCGTCGGGTGCCATCGCCATCGGCGAGGCGTTTCGCGCGGTGCGTGATGGGGCAGCCGACGTGATGCTCGGTGGTGGGTCGGAGGCACCGCTGGCGCCGCTTTGTTTCGGATCGTTTGCCATCATCCGAGCCATGAGCACGCGAAATGACGACCCGGAGACGGCATCGCGACCGTTCGATCGCGATCGCGATGGCTTCGTGATGGCCGAGGGTGCCGCGGTCCTGGTGCTGGAGGAGTGGACTCGTGCCCAGAGCCGCGGTGCGCGGATCTACGCCGAGTTGCTCGGCTATGGCCTCACGAATGACGCGCACCACATGACCGCCCCCAGACCGGATGGCGCGCAGGCCGCTCGGGCTATGCGCATAGCACTCCAAGATGCACGTATCGGACCGACACTCGTCGACTACCTGAATGCCCATGGCTCGTCCACGCCCCTCAACGACGCCACCGAGACGATCGCCATCAAGGAGGTGTTCGGTGAGCACACGTCTGATCTCGCTGTGAGTGGCACGAAGGGGTACTACGGACACGCGCTGGGCGCGAGTGGCGCCATCGAGGCAGCGATCTGCTCGCTCGCGCTCTCACGCGAGTGGCTTCCGCCGAGCCTCAACCTTCGGGCACCCGATCAGACCTGCGACCTCCCCTACGTCGACGGTTCGGGGCGCGACGTGCGCGTTCAGCATGCGCTCTCGAACTCGTTCGGCTTCGGCGGTGTCAACGCGTCACTTGTCTTTCGCGGCTCCGCTTAGCTACATTCGGCGCCTCTCCAGCGACGGCAAATGGGAGTTGGCCCAATGCGTGACTCGTTTCGTCCAGCGCTCGCAGAGTTGATCGGCACCTTCGCATTCGTGTTTGTTGGCGCGGGCGCCGTCGTGGTCGACCGAGCGACGAATGGCGGCCTCGGGCTGCTTGGCATCGCGCTCGCGCACGGCTTGGCATTCAGCGTCTTCGTGTCGGTGACGATGCCGATCTCCGGCGGACACCTCAACCCAGCGGTGTCGGTCGGCCTCTTCGCGGCAGGGAAGATCAACGGCCGCACGACCCTGATCTACGTGGCCGCGCAGCTCCTCGCCGCGCTGTTCGCCGCGCTCATGCTCCAGTGGGTGATGCCCGCCGTCCCGGCCGACGCCGTGGGGCTCGGCGTCCCGCGTCTCGCACCAACGATCACCCTGAGTTCCGGGATTGCGCTCGAGGCCACGATCACGTTCTTCCTACTCATCGTGGTCTTCGGTACTGCAGTGTCGCCATCCGCGCCGAAGATGGGTGGCTTCGGGATCGGGCTCGCCGTCGCATGCGGGGTCTTCGTCGCCGGACCGCTAACCGGCGCAGCGATGAATCCGGCTCGAGCGTTTGGCCCGGCCGTGGTCGCGAATGTGTGGCGAGCGCATGCCGCGTTCTGGATCGGCCCTATGGTCGGGGCGCTCGCCGCGGCGGCCGTGTGGCGATTTCTCCTGCGCGAGGAGCCGGCGCGCGAGGGGCCATCGAGCTGACCTGACGTTGCGCGAGCTCGCCGGCCCGGGCGTGGCCGCCGAAGTGCGGCCTCCTGGCCCGCCGCACCCGCCGATCATCACACTCACCAAGAGCGCGCCCAGTGCACGCCGCGCTTGTCGCCGCTTCGGTGTAATTTCCGTCACAGCGCCTCCGGAGCGAGTTTGAAACCTAGTAGGGTGTGGACCGTCCTCCGTCTGGAGAGAACATGCCGTTTCGCACCACCCTCGCGAGCGGTTCGCTCGTGCCGAGTCCAGCTACGCCCAACGCGGGACCGCTGGGAGACGGGCACGAGCCTGGCGTCGACGAGCCGAACATGGTGAGCGTACGGAGCCGATTGGGTCGCCGCGCCCACCTTCGCGGCCTTTCGCTCGTCGAGCACGACCCGGACCGCGGCCTGCGCTGGCTCGCTGTCGCGGCCTGGCTCGCTCCTTCGTTCGGCGACGAGCACCGAGATTTCATTCGAGTACTGCGCGATGGCACCGACCGTTGGCGCGCCGTGCAGCGCGCCCGCGATCTCGTCCACCGCTTCGCCGACTCCGCCGACGCCTGGCTTCTGCTCGGAGAGTCGTACCTCGGCGTGTATCGCCAGCCCGAGGCCCTAGCGGCATTCGAGCAGGCGTTGGCGATCGAAGAGCGGGCCGAGGCGGCGTTCGCAGCTGGGGGCATCTACCGCCGGCTCGGCCGGCACGCTGACGCCGCGGCACGATTCGCCCGGGCACATGCCGCGGGTTGGGGTCCGGACGCGCTCCTCGAAAACGCGCGCTCGCTGAGCGCGACGGGAGAGCGACAGGCAGCGGCCGCCGCGCTCGATCTCTGGGCATCACTGGTTCCGGGCGGCTCCGAGCGTGTGGCCGAGCTCAGGGAAGAATTGGGACTCCAGCCGGCATAGTGGCCGGCGTGGTCAGCGGAGTGCGAGCCAACGGTGCAGGCGCCCGAGTTGGGCGGGTGGCGGGGCCTAACTAGTCCTTCTCGCGACGCGCGCGCACGACGAGGGATACCGCGTAGCCCACAAGGACGACCGCGGTCACCACGTAGGCCGCCCACATAAAGCCCCAATTCTCAGGCAAGGCCTCGCTCCTCCCGTGCCGCGCGTGTGAGCGCCAGTCCGTAGCGCTGCATCAGGAATCCGACGAGCAAGACGGCGAAGACGCCGAGGGACAGGAGCAGAGTGGTCAGCATCGTGGTGGGCAGCGACGGGCGGCCTGGCTTGAGCAGAATCGGCTCCGGATGAAGTGTCCGGAAGAGATACACGCTGATGTGAATGAAGGGGATGAGCACGAGACCAGAGATCCCCAAGACGGCGCTATAGCGGGCGCGCTGCGTTGGCTCGGGCACGGCGTTGCGGAGCAACAAGTATCCAACGAACAAGAAGAACAGGAACAGCGTCAAGGTGAGTCGTGCATCCCACGTCCACCATGTGCCCCAGACGGGCTTTCCCCAGAGCGGGCCCGTCGTGAGCATCACCACAGAGAACGCCACGCCGACCTCCGCCGCGGATGCCGAGAACAGGTCGAGACGTTCATCTTTGAGCCAGAGATAGAGCAAGCTGATGACGCCGACGATGCCGAACGCGAGTAGCGCGCAAAACGCTGCCGGCACGTGCACGTAGAAAATCTTCTGCGCGGGCCCTTGGAAGCGCTCCAGCGGAGTGAAGGCCAGCGCGCGCACGTATACCCCGGCGAGCGCCACGAACCCCACCGTCGTCACGGCGAGGCCCAGGTTGGACAAGCGAGTTGCGCGCTCCAGCGGAGTCATTCGTCGAGGGTAGCCTCGAACAGGAGGATGCCAAGGATGACGAACGCGATATCGTAGGCCGCGAGCAATCTAAGCCACCCCGCTACCTCACTCAAGGGACGCCCGGCGAACAGTCGCTCGGTCATCTGGACCGCCGCGGTTATGGGCGGCATGAGGAACGGCACGAGTAGCACTGGCAGCATGAGCTCGGCGAACCGCGTACGCGCCGTCATGGCGGAGAACAAGGTGCCGACGGCCACGAAGGCAATGGTCGCGAGGATGATGACGCCCGCCAACGGCACCAGAGGACTCACGACGTCGACATTGAAGAACACGCCGAAGAGGGGCACCGTGATGGCCTCGAGCATCAACACGAACGCGAGGTTCGCAAACACCTTGCCCAGGTACAGGCTCGTGCGGTTCGCGGGGGCGAGGAGAATGCCGTCGAGGGCCCTGGTCTCCAGCTCGATCTGAAACGCCCGGTTCAGGCCGAGCATCCCGGCGAAGGTGAAGGTGACCCACAGCACGCTCGGCGCGAGCGCTCGGTCGCTGATCTCGGTCGGATCCCGCGCGAAGTAGAAGATGACGAGGACCAGCGCGGAAAACACGAGTGCAGAGATGGCGGTCGTACGTGCGCGGAATTCGAGGAGGAGATCTTTCCGGGCGATCGTGATCGCATCACGGAGCGTCTCACGCATCGGTGCCACCCGTCCGATAGTGCGAGCTGACGGCCGCGGCATCGAACGCGCTGCGCGGGCCGTACGCCACGAAGCGACCGGCGCGCTGGACGGCGACGCGGCTCGCGAGCTCAAGCCCCTCCTCCACATTGTGTGTCACCTGCACCACCGCGTGGCCCTCCCGAATCTCCGTGGTGAGGAGCTCGCGCAGGCCACGCGCCGCGTCGACGTCCAGCCCAGTAAACGGCTCGTCAAGTAGGAGGAGCCCCGGTTCGTGGAGCAGCGACCTCGCGATCGCCGTGCGCTGGACCATCCCCCGCGACAGGGTGCGAACGGGCGCGTGGATCCGGTCGCCCAGTCCAACCCGCTCCAACGCGGCGCGGGCGGCGCTCGTCGGACGATCCACCCCGTGCAGCCGAGCGACGAAGATCAGGTTCTCGGAAGCCGTGAGCGCGTCGTAGAGAAGCGATTGGTGGCTGATCCAGCCGATGCGCCGGCGCTGGGCCGCGTTACGGCCGTCGTATCGCGCCCCGTCGACGTAGACCGTGCCCCGTTGCGGTCGGAGTAGTCCGGCCAGTGTGCGGAGAAGCGTGCTCTTGCCGGCGCCGTTGGGCCCGAACACCGTGAGTGACTCACCGGCATCGAGCGAGAAGGAGACTCCGTCTAGCGCGACGATGGGGCCGAACGCCCGGTAGAGGCCCTCAGCTCGCAGCATCAATGAGTTGGCGGAGGGCGGTGAGCTCGAAAGGCTTTACGAGATAGCCGCTGTGCCCGAGATTGAGGACGCTCATCAGCGGCTCCATCGACAAGTACGCGCTCGTGATCACGACCGGGAGGTCGGGCAGCCGCGCACGGATCCTCTGCATGAGCTCCACTCCGTCGGTATCGGGCAAGCGAAGGTCAAGAACGACGATGTCGGGCACGAACCGATCGAGCGCGTCGAGCGCCTCGGCGCCGGACGACGCAAACGACATCACATAGCGATCAGCAAAGAATCGTCCGTAGCTCAGGCAGAGCGACGGTTCGTCCTCGACGAAGAGGACGCGTCGTTGTTCAGTCGGGGCGGCCATCGCGGCGGAAATATACCGCCCGGGCCGGGGAGTGGGATCAGGGCCCGTTCCCGTTCCGGTCGGCCTCCAGCTCGAAGAGCTCATCCATCTTCGTGAGCACCAGTAGTACCCTCAGCTCAGCGAGCGCGCCCCGCAGGCGGACCACCTGCCGGCGAGCCGCCGCCCGGCGCTGAATGAGCATGAGGGTGGTGAGTCCCGCGCTATCCACGTTTCGCGTACCGCGCAGATCGAGTATGAGGCGTCCTTCCCCTTCGGGTAGCTCCCCGAGCGCCTCGAGCGCGGCGCGGCGGAACGCCACTCTGCTCTCGAGTCCAAGCTCGTCGGGGGCCGTCAGAACGCGTTGCGTAGCGACGTGGCTGGCCATCCGCTCTACTCCCTCCCGGCGGTCGCCGCCGGATCGCACCATTCACCCGCCAACCGAGTGCCAGCGTCGTCAAGTAGCTGCATCACAATGAGTTGGAGGCATCACGTGCCGCGCTCGATGGTCGATCCGACCGCAGAAAACCCGAGCCGGTGGCCGAATGCCAGAGGCCGAAACAGCGCAGGGCGCGAACTCACGTCCGCGCCCCACTCACCAGGCCGGCGACTCTGCCTACAGCTTCACGACGTCTGCTGCCTGCAGCCCCTTGGGTCCCTCTTTGACTTCGAACTCCACCTGATCGTTCTCCTTGAGGGACCGGAAGCCGTCCGCAGAGATGGCCGAGTAGTGGACAAAGACGTCGGGGCCGCCTTCGCGCTCGATGAAGCCAAACCCCTTAGCGTCGTTGAACCACTTGACCCGGCCGGTGATACGGGACATACGTTGTTCCTCCAACTGCGTGAAAAGTGAGCCACGACGAGGCGCTAAAATGGGGCGCCCCCGTCGGGAGCGCAATAGCCACAAGGCCCTAGCCCGAGGTCTCTGTTCATGACTGATCGTCTCGACACTCTCCTCGACGAACAGCGTCGGTTCCTCCCCTCTCCAGAGTTCCGCGCGGCCGCACATGTCGCGAGTGATGACATCTACGATCGAGCAACGAACGATCCCGAAGCGTTCTGGGCGGAGCAGGCCCGGGAGCTGACGTGGTTCGCCCCGTGGCGCCAAGTCCTCGACTGGCAGCCGCCGTATGCGAAGTGGTTCGTGGGCGGGAAGCTCAATGCGTCAGTGAACTGCCTCGACCGCCACGTCAGCTCGGCCCGCAGAAACAAGGCCGCGCTCATTTGGGAAGGAGAGCCCGGCGATCGGCGCACGATGACGTACTGGGACCTGTATCGCGAGGTCAACCGTTTCGCGTCGGTCCTCAAGCGCCTCGGTGTGCAGCGCGGCGATCGGGTTGCGATCTACATGCCGCTCATTCCTGAAGTAGTGGTCGCGATGCTCGCATGCGCGCGTATCGGTGCACCCCACTCGGTTGTCTTTGGCGGCTTCTCGGCGCAGGCCCTGCGCGATCGCATCAACGACGCCAACGCAAAGGTGCTGATCACGGCCGACGGTGGATACCGGCGTGGGCAAGTCGTGCCTCTCAAGCACAACGCCGACGAGGCCGTGAGCGGATCTCCGAGCATCACGGATGTCGTCGTCGTGCGCAGGGTGGGTGATGGCATAGACGTCGAGATGAGCGACGGCCGCGACCACTGGTGGCACGAGCTCATGGAGGACGCTTCAGACTTCACCGAGCCCGAGCCGATGGACGCCGAAGACAACCTCTTCATTCTGTATACCTCCGGAACCACCGGCACGCCCAAAGGGATTGTCCATACGACCGGCGGATACCTCACGCAAGTCACCGCAACATCGAAGTATGTGTTCGATCTCAAGGACGAAGACGTGTTTTGGTGCACCGCCGACGTGGGATGGGTGACGGGCCACTCCTACCTCGTGTATGGCCCTCTGGCACTTGGCGTCACCGAAGTGATGTACGAGGGCGCTCCCGATTGGCCTGCCCGCGATCGGCTGTGGTCGCTCTGCGCAGAGCACGGCGTGACGGTGTTCTACACAGCGCCGACGGCAATCAGGGCATTCATGAAATGGGGATCCGATCACCCCGCGCGACACGATCTCTCACGCCTCCGGCTCCTCGGCACCGTCGGCGAGCCGATCAACCCCGAGGCATGGACCTGGTACCACGAACATATTGGAGGCGGCCGCTGCCCGATCGTCGATACGTGGTGGCAGACCGAGACCGGGGGCATCATGATCACCCCATTGCCGGGGGTAACCGCGACGAAGCCCGGCTCCGCGACTCAAGCGTTTCCGGGCGTAACGGCCGACCTACTCGACGGCGAAGGGAACCGGGTCGAGGTGGGGGGTGGATACCTCGCCATTACGCGCCCGTGGCCGGGCATGTTGCGCACCATCTGGGGAGATGACGAGCGGTTCCGCGAGCAGTATTGGTCAAAATGGAAAGACGTCTATTTCCCCGGCGACGGGGCGAAGCGAGACGCGGACGGCTACTTCTGGATCTTGGGACGGGTGGACGACGTACTGAATGTGGCGGGCCACCGCATCGGTACGATGGAGGTTGAGAGCGCACTCGTCGAGCACCAGGCGGTAGCGGAGGCCGCAGTCGTGGGTCGGACTCACGACATCAAGGGCGAGGCGGTTGCCGCGTTCGTCACGCTGGTGGACGGCTACGATTCGAGCGATGCCCTCGTCGGCGAACTCCGCGAGCAGGTGACCAAGTCGATCGGCGCGATCGCTCGACCCGACGACATCTTCTTCGCCGCCGACCTGCCGAAGACGCGAAGCGGCAAGATCATGCGACGACTCCTCCGCGACATCGCCGAGGGGCGCACGCTGGGCGACACGACCACCCTGGCCGACCCTGCGGTGGTGGCGCGACTCAAAGACATGTACGAAGAAAAGGAGAGCTGACCGGATCAGGGCGACGAGTCGTCGCGCTCCCGCAGCGCGAGTAACGACGTGACAAAGATGCTCGTGATCAGAATGGCCGAGCCGACGCACCACCAGCAGACGGTGCCGATCACGAAGAACTCGACGTACTTGAGATACAGCGTAAAGGCGAAGCCGAGCCCGGCGAGCACGGCGAGTGCCATCGCCGGCCCCCGACGGGCGGCGAGACCAGGCTGCAGCCCGACCAGCGCCACGACGAGCAGCGTCGCATAGCCGGCGGCTCCGACTGCGGCGACCGGGAGACCAGCCACCGCGGCGTAGGGGCTCGTCTGCACTTGCTCGCACCCTCCGGTACCGCACTGGAGCGTGCCGATGATCCCTACCCGGTGCAACCACAGATAGAGCGAGATGAACAGACCGGCGAGCGCGAGGACCGCCGTGGCCATCCGGTACTTCACTGCAGTGGCGCGATCGAATCCACGATCCGGACGAGCTCGTCTGCCGTGGGAGGCGCATTGACCTTTGTGCCGTTCACGAACAGGGTCGGCGTGCCTGAGACACCCCGAGAGCGGCCTTCCTCGAAGCTCGCCTGCACGCGGCCGTCATACTTGCTCGACTGGATGCAGTCGCTGAACGCCCGGCGGTCGACGCCGAGCTCGCGCGCGTAGGCCTCGAACTTCGATCGCACGCTGCGAAGATTCGCCCATTCACGCTGTCTCCACAACAACGCGTCGTGCATCTCCCAAAAACGACCCTGCTCGCCGGCACATTGGGCAGCTCGCGACGCGAGGCGGGCGTGGGAATGGATTTCGAGCGGGAAGTCGCGGAACGTCCATCGCACCCGTCCGGTGGCGATCAAGCGACGCTCGATGTCGGGAAACTGGACCACGGCGAGTTGTGCGCAATACGGACACTGGAAGTCAGAGTACTCCACGACCTCAACCGGCGCGTCCGCCGATCCTTTGCTGTAACCCGTGAACCCATCGCTCGCAATCGGTTCGCTGATCGCTGGCGCCTCGACCTCGTCTGCCGATCCCGGGGCCCGCGCTGCCAGCCACAGCCAGACGGCGCCAGCCAGCACCAGCGCTCCGAACACGTAGTAGAATCGCTTCAGCCCTCCCGACGTCCCCGCCATGGCTCGTCGCCCTCCTCTGCATCATCGAATGAGAGTCTCTTCTCCTCGAGTCGCCGCGCCTCGTCCACGAGCCGGCGACTTTCGGCAATCTCGGGCGTGTCGTACGTCGCCCGCACCTCGTAATGAAACAGCTCGGAGCGTGCGTCGCCGAGACGACGCAACAGTTCCGGTGTGGCCGCCAAGAGACGGCCCTCACGGTCCAACGCATCGATTCGCACCGCTAAGGCCCGAAGGAGCTCGAGTAATCGGCGCTCGCGCTCTCGGCCGTATACCTCGTCCGACATCTAGGCAATCTAACGCATTCCGACGTTTCGCTCCGGTCGTCGTTTGCGCCGGTTGCCTGTCGGTATTAGGTTGCCCGCGTACTTAAACGGACTCACTGCATGGGGAAAAAGAAACGTAAGCCGCGAGATTACATCCCGTCTTCCTTCGAACAGGCCCGCGACGAGCTCTTTTCCCACATCCTTCGATGTGGCGTTCTCGAGGCTGCTTCTGAGCACCAGAAGGACTGGTTCGACGACACGATGCTCTATCTCGCAGAGCGGTTCCCAGACTTGGACGACGAGGACGTCACCGAGCTACGCCTGCTCGGCGAGCGCTTCTGCAAGCCGGTGAAGCCTCGCGACGAGCCAGTGGGAGCCCCGGCCGAGTAGCACGCACCGGGGGCCGCTCTCGCAGGTACGCCGGGCCGCTGCTCTCCTCAAGCGGCCCGCGATCGTTTCAGCGTCCAACACGTGGGCGCCAACGACCTCCCACAGCGAACCTCCACCCGCCACCGAGGCCAGCCTCGACGAACAGACTTCGCCGCCCGCCTGGCGCTCGTTCGGCGCCAATCGTGACGACGAGCCGTGCCGCGCCGCTGGCTCGCTGCTGAACCACGTAGGCGAGCCCGGCCCCCGCGTACAGCCCCCATCCAGTGCGCTCGTACGGGGTGAGGTGGAACTGGGCGAGCGCCTCCGCACGCCCAATGCCGTTCTCCCCGCGAGATAGGTCTGCCAGCCCGGCAACCGCGCCGGCGAATCGAATCCGGTCGTACGGGCGAACCAGCAATTGAGCGAGGGCGCCGGCCGCGCTCGGGTCTTCGGAGATCGTCGCGAGGGCGCCGACGCCCCACCCGGGCCCCTGAGCTCTTGCGACCGGCACTGCGGTCGCCAAGAGGAGGAGGCTACAGCAGGACCAACGAGCAGTTCGTCGCAATGTCGGGAGCCAGGGAATGGAGAACCGAGCAGTACTTTCGCATCGAGAGATCGATCGCACGCTGGGCCTTGCGCTCGGTCACCCGTTCCGCGCCGATCTCGAAGGCGAAGTGCATGGTGAGGTATCGCCGCGGCACCTCCGCCCGCCTCATGCCCGTGACCGTGACGCGACACGTCGCGAGCCCCACACGCATCTTTTCCAGAATCATCACGACGTCCGCGCCCATGCACCCGGCTGCGGCCATGAGAAGGGCCTCCATCGGCGAGGGACCCACCTCGGCCTCGCCATCCACCACGATCTCGGCACCGCCGGGCGCTCCGCCACGAAAGCGCTCGCCACCCTCCCACGCGACCGTCACCGTTCGTCGCTGGCCTTCGGACATTACGACCCCCGCCTCGTGGTCAACCCGATGTAGAATCGATGACGGCGCAGAGCATCCATGCCATGGTACTCGAGCAGCCAGTTGAACGTCGACCGAAAGGGTAACTCGAAGCCGATTGCGACGTTGAGCCAAACAGCCGGACACCCCGGCGTGCTGTCGCATCGCTCTTCGCCGGCCACGCTCGCTCCCGCACCAACGTAGGGGATGGCCGGCGCATCGTCGCCGGCAAATCGGAACAGCGCCTCGAGGCTCCCCACGTAGGTGGTTGCGCCCGACCCGACCCCGAGCTCGCCCGAGGGCCGAAGACGGAGCCGGCGGGTGAACAGTTGCCCGAGGTCCAGGGCCATACCGACGACGAGTTGATCGCTCCCGGTGAAATCGAGCCCGCCGCGCGCTCCGAAACCGAGCAGTGCGATCCGGGTTCCGCTCTGCTCAGCGGCCACTTGCGGTGGCTGAAACTCCTGCGCGTGCAAGGCACCAGCCAGTGCCGCAGCCACGGCAACACCTGCCCCGACCCGTGTCAATCCCATCGTCGTCTTGCCTCCCGAGCGTAGTCGACAATCGCGTAGATCGAAATGGCGGCAGTGGCCCACGCCAGCGGTCGCACGAGTGGCGACTCCATCAGGAATGCCACCAGCGTGAGCAGCTGCCCCACAGTGACCCACTTCCCCCCGGCGCGCGCCGGAATAGTCGTGGGCCGGCCTCTGATCAGAGTGACAAGGAAGCCGATGCCCGCCCACAGATCCCGAGAGAGGACGGCCAGGAGCTCCCAGATCGTGAGCAAACCGTGTGATGCGACCGTTGCAAACGCACTCAGCATGAAGAGCTTGTCGGCGATCGGGTCGAGCACCGCCCCTGCTCGCGAGCCGCCGATCCGGCGAGCGAGCATCCCGTCGATGAGGTCCGAGAGTGCTACAACCGCAACGATGCCAAGGCGCCAATACATCCCCGACACCAGGGGGAATGCAACGGCCAGCGGCAACCGGAGCGCCGTCAGTGCATCGGCCGGCCCGAAGAGCGGTGTACGTGCATTGTCTTGCCGTTCCATCACCACGTCCCTTAGCTTGGCGGCATGGACGCAGGCCTCCTCCGAAAGAGCGCCCTCTTTCAGGATCTGGACGACGGCGAGCTCGCTCGAGTAGCCGAGGTCTGTCGCGAGCAGTCGTTCAAGTCCGGTGCGTTCGTCTTTCGCGAGGGCGAGCCCGGCAACAGGCTCTTCCTGATCGCCGCCGGTGAGGTTCGCATCAGCCGCAACGTTCCAGGCTCGGGCGAGGAGGCGCTCGCCATCCTGAAACCGGGCGCGTGCTTCGGCGAGATGTCGATCTTCGACCGATCCGAGCGCTCAACCGACGCGATCGCCAACACCGAAGTCCGCTGCATTACCATCGCGCGCCCCGATTTCGAGCTGCTGCTCGACTTCAATCGTGACATCGCGTACAAGGTTTTGTGGGCCGTCGTACGACTGCTCTCCACGCGACTGCGAGCGACGAACGACAATCTTCGTTCGTTTCTCGCGATGTCGATGTTCTAGCCCCACCGACCCGCCTCCGCCCGCTCCTCGCTCGCCTCATCCGTTGCCGCTCCTTCGGCTAGTGACACCCGTGCATCCACCGCCACAGCGCCGTCGGGCAGCGCCATGATCGGATTCACGTCGAGCTCGACCACCATAGGGTGACGCTGGACGAGCTGGGATACCCTGAGCAGCACCTCTTCCAGCGCCGAGAAGTCCACCGACGGCTCTCCCCGTATGCCCGCGAGGAGGCGGCTCCCTCTCAGGCCACGCGTCATCTCGCGTGCATCTTGGTCGCTGAGCGGCGAGACGCGGAAGACCACGTCCTCCATCGCCTCGACGTAGATCCCACCGAGCCCGAACATCACGAGGTGGCCGAACCGCGGAACGAGGCTCGTTCCGACGATGACCTCTCGTCTGCCCTGCACCATCCGCTGGACCAGCACCGCCGCGTCGTCCGCCCCGGTCCGCTCCCGGACGCGGCCGAGCATCTGGCGGCACCCTTCCTCGGTTTCGGCGGGTGAGACGAGCCCGAGTGCCACGCCCCCAACGTCGGTCTTATGGATGACGCGCTCGCTCACGGCCTTGAGCGCAACTGGGAAGCCGAGCTTCTCCGCAGCCGCTCGAGCCTCGGCCGGGTCCCCGGCGACAGCCCATGCCGCGGTGGGAACCCCGATGGCCTCGAGCAGCTCCATCGCCTCCGGCGCGAGCAGCTGTGCCCGGCCGGCTGCGCGCACTCGCTCGAACAGCGCCGCGAGACGTTCGTCGGCACTCGGAAACTCGACGATGGCGCCAGGCGGCCGGTCGAGCCAGCGCCGATAGCGGTCCATCGCCGCCAGGGCGCGTGCGGCTGACTCGGGGAAGATGTATCCGGGAACGTCAGCCGCGTGCAGCTCCGCGAGGCCCGCGGGAAGCCCTTGGCGCCCCATCAAGACCGCCAGCACCGGCTTCGCCTGGTGTCGCTGCTTCACACGGACGATGGCTGCCGCCACGTCACGTGCTTGGATGCCGAGCGGTGGCACGAAGGCGGCAATGGCCGCGTCCACTCCGTCATCCGCAAGCACCGCGTCGAGCGCGAGCTCATACGATTCGGCCCGTGCCGAAGCGATGAGATCGACGGGATTCCGCACGCTGGCTTCGTCGGGCAACGCCGCGCGGAGGCCAGACTGGGTGTCGGCACTGAGCTCGGTGACGGTGAGCCCCCGCGCTTCGCATGTGTCGGCGATGATGATCCCGGGCCCGCCGGCATTGCTGACGATGGCGACGCGATCGCCGCGCGGGATCGGCTGATTGTCAAACGCCATGGCCAAGTCGAACAGCTCCTCGACAGTCTCCGCGCGAATCACACCGCTCTGCGTGAGAAGTGCATCGACGGCTGCATCGGTCCCCGCCAACGACCCAGTGTGCGACGCCGCCGCCCGTGCTCCCGCTCTCGTCCTGCCCGACTTGACGATGAATAGCGGTTTCTGACGCGTCACCTCGCGCGCAAGCGCCAGGAACTTGGCCGGATTACCGAAGCTCTCGAGGTACATCATCACGAGCCGAGTGGCGGGGTCGTCCTTCCAGTACTCGAGAAGATCGTTCCCCGAGACATCGGCCTTGTTCCCAGCGGACACGAAGGACGAGATCCCGAAGTCGAGCGCACCGGCGTAGTCGAGAATGCTCACACCCATTGCGCCCGACTGACTCATGAGCGCCACGCCGCCCGCGGGAGGCATGGTGGGCGCGAAGGTGGCGTTCATCGAGATCGACGGATCCGTATTGAGGACCCCCATGCAATTCGGACCCACCAGGCGAATGCCGTGTTGACGCACCAGATCTTGCAGCGCCCGCTCACGTTCGACCCCCTCGCCACCCACCTCACGAAAGCCCGCACTGATCACCACGAGTCCTGCGACGCCCTTGCGAATGCACTGCTCCGCGACACCGATCACCGCGTCCTTCGGTACGACGATGACGGCGAGGTCCACGACCTCGGGCACATCCAGAATCGACCGATATGCTCGGATCGAGTGAATGACCTCGGCACGCGGGTTGACAGGGTACACCGGGCCGGTGAACCCGTGGTGAAGCAAGTTGTGCAGGATCTGGTAGCCGATCGTGTCGGGACGGCGCGAGGCGCCGATCACCGCGATGCTGCGAGGACGCAAGATGGCGTCGAGCATGTGGCAAAACTAATAGACCAAGCGCCGCGCACACGCCCTCGAGGCACCAGAGTGCCTCAGGAGCCTCCTTCCACCGCGCCGATCGTCGGCGGCACGCCGAAGACCCGTTCTGCCACGATCCGAATGTGGGCCGGTGTGACCGCTCTGAGCGCCGGCTCGTCTTCCGCCAGTTCCTCCACGCCGCGTCCGGACAAATGCGACTCGAACAGATCGTGGAGCACCGCAGCCCCGCTCTGGCGGCGCACGCGCAGCATGCCGGCCGTGAAGTGGACGGCCCCGGCGAGCTCATCCGCCGACACGTCCTCGCGGTTGAAGCGGGCGAGCTCCGCCACCATCAAGTCCCTCGCCTCGGCTGCTCGCTCCGGTGCGGTCGCGGCATAGGCATAGAGCAGGCCGGCGCGGTGCCACAGCCACGGCGCGGCCATCACGGTGTAGGCGAGTGCTCGCTGATCTCGCACCACGTCGAATAGCCGACCGCCGAGGCCGCTCGCGATCGCCACGAGAATCTCGAGCGCATGGCGCTCCGGCATGGACCGGGCAAAGGCCGGGAAGGCGAGGGTGAACGCCGACTGCTGCTTCTGGCGTCGCTCCACGCGCTCGCCCCCCTCCGTCCACGTCGTCGCGCCACCCGGCGCCTCACTCGGTCGCCCCTCCCACCCCGAGAACGCCGCCGCCAGCGATTCCGCCGCGCGCACGGGATCCACGTCGCCGACGGCACCCACCACGAGACGGCCACCTCGGATGGTGTCCTCGTACCAACGCCGAACGGCCCCGCCATCGAGCGAGGCGACGCTCTCGAGTGTCCCGAGGCCGGGTTGGCCGTATGGATCGTCTCCGAACCCGGCGCTCAATGCGAGCTGCAGCGGACGCCGGAACATGTCGTCGGCCGCGTGCCGAATGTCTCGCTCGAGGAGGTCTCGCTCTACGAACACGTCTGGATCGGCGAGCGCCGGATCGCCCGGGAGAGTTGCGAGGAGCCGAGCTGCGTGATCGAGACTCTCGCTCCGTACGGTGAGCCGCCACCCCACCCAATCGGGTGCCAGAAGTGTGGCAAGCGAGCCGCCGAGACGCTCCGCTTCAACGGCCAGCGTGTCTCGGTCGAGCCCTCCGGCGCCACGGAGCGCCGTCCGCGCGAACAGCAGCGAGCTGCCGGCCACCGCGGGGCCCTCCAGCGCCCGTGGCCCGACCACAACGGCTCCGATCGCGAGGAGGGGCACGCCGTGCTTGGGCATCACGAGGACTTGTACGCCGTCGGCGTCGAGCACGATCACGTCGCCCACCCGTTCCACTCGCCCGCGCTTGGCTCGCTCGAGCTCGGGCAGGCTGTCGGATCGCGGAGTGAGCGCAGAGACGTCACCGGCGTCCTCGAAGAGGCGTCCGAGGTGCGCCGGATTGGCATCTACGGAGGCGTCGTCGGGAAAGTAGCCGGCGGCCGCGGCTCGGTCGATCGTGAGCTCCGCCGCCGCCGCCCGTACGTCACCGGGCGTGACGGTAACGAGTTGCTCGATGTACTCGTCAGCGAGCGCATAGCCACCCAGCGCCTCGAACTCGGCGAGCATGATCGCGCGCCCGGCGGCCGTCTCAAAGCGGCGTGCCCACGCCGTCTCCACGAGCGACCGCGCGCGGGTCATGTCTGTCTCGTGAGGCCCAACGTCTCTGAGACGGCGCACCACGGCCCACATGCCCGCGAGGGCAGCCGTCGCCTGCTGCGGCTCGGTCTCCGCGAACAGCTGGAACACGCCGACTTCGGTCGGCGTGTAGTGTGACGCGTCGAGGGCGGTGACGACACCCGGGCCCCGCAGGTGTCGATATCCCCACGACCCGCGTCCTTCGCCGGCAACGACCGCCGCCATGTCGAGGCCTGGCGTGCGTGGGTCGTGGGGTCCGAATGTGCGCCAGCCGAGCGCCAGGATCGCCTTCCGCACGTCACCCTGGCGCCAGCGCCGTCGCAACCCGACGTGGTCCGGCTCTGACGGCGATGGGTCGGAGGCCGGCGGCCGGTCGGGCATCGGGCCGTAGGCTTCCCGTGCGAGCTCCAAGACGTGCTCCGGATCGACGCCCCCGGCGACGACGACGATCGTTCGGCGGGGGACGTAGCGGCTCTCGTAGTACGCCACGACGTCCTGCCGGGTGAGACGTCGCAGGCTCTCCTCCGTGCCGATACGCCACCGTCGCATCCGGTGCCGGTCGAAGAGCAGCTCGTACAGCGTCTCGACGGTCACAGCCCCCGGATTGTCGAGCTTCTGCCGAGCTTCTTGGACGATGACCTCGATCTCGCGAGCGAGTTCATCTTCGTCGAGCCGAGCGTGGAGGAGCGCGTCGCTCTGGAGCTCGATCGCCGTGGCAATCGACTCCGATGGAACGACGGTGTAGTACTGGGTGCGATCGTAGATCGTGCCGGCGTTCAGATAGCCGCCGGCTCGTTTGGTTTCACGCGCGAGGGCTCCGACACCACGTCGTGCCGTTCCCTTGAAGTACATGTGCTCCAGAACGTGGGAGATGCCCACCCACTCGTCGGGCTCGTCGAAGTATCCCGCCCGCATGTGCGTGACCACCGCCGCGACGGTCGACGTGGGATCGCGCTGCACGAGCACAGTGAGGCCGTTGGGAAGGACGTCCCGCACGACGCCATCAGTCCAGCGCATGGTGGGTCGATACCGCTAGAGGTGCGCGGGAGTGGCCGCGCTCAGTGGAGCAGCCGGAGGACTCCGGCTCGCGCGCTGGCCCGGATGAAGCTCTCCGGGTCGGTGGCGGGAACGGCGACGCCAGTCAGCAACTCACACCGCCGAGCGAGTTCGCTCATGAAAACGTCGACCGTCGTAGACGACAGCTCTACATCGTCCTCCTTCATGCTGAGGACGATTTGCTCGAAGGTGCCCGCGTAGCTCGCCCCACCTGGGAGCGTGACGCGATGCGCCTCGCCGCCGAGGGGCCGCTGCTGCATCCCTTGCAGTTGGGTCAGCAGCGCGCCGAAGAGCTCGAGCTGAGTGGGGTCGCGCGGCTCGCCCCCCGGGCCTCGCGTCTCGAGCTCGTGGAGGAGCTGTTGGGTGAGGTCGGTGGCGATCGTCAGTTCCGATAGGCGTTCGAACAGCGGGCGGAGCTCCGGGCCGTCTTCGGCGAGTCGGTAGATTGTCTTCTTCAGCTCGACCGTGCGCCACAGCGAGAGCTCATCGCCGTATTCCTCGACGTGTGCTCGCTCGAAATTGTAGAGCGCCGCCTCGAACTCGCCGCGATCGTAGTGCAGGTTGCCGAGGTAGATGCGTGCCTCGGAGTGGCTGCCGTCGAGGTCCACGGCGCGCCGCAGCCAGGTGAACGCCCCGTCTTCGTCGTGCAACCGGTGAGCCGCGTAGCCCACACAGGCAGCAGCCTCGGGTGAGTCGGAGTGCACGGTCGCGGCGAGGCCGAAGTAGCGTCGCGCATCTTCGAACCGGCCTTCCCGGAACAACGCTCGCCCAATCTGGAGCAAGAGATCGTGATCGTCTTGAAACCCAAGCGACAGGACACGGTCGAAGCAGGAGATGGCGCGCTCGTGCGCGCCGAATTTGAGAAGCGTTTCTCCGTAGCCCGCCAACGCCTCTTCGTGCTCGCCATCGAACGTCAGCGCCTCTTCGAAGCTCCTCCGCGCCCACGCATACTCCTCTCGCGCGAGACGCGCATACCCCATGCCCACGTGTAGCTCCGGCGCGTGTGGATACAGCTGAATGCCCTCGCGCAGGACTTCTAGTGCCTCGTCGTACTCCCCTCGGTTGTACAACTCGTGCGCGTGATCATCGTATTCCTCGGAGCTGAGGAACGACTGGGGCATCGACGGTGCCTCCAGGGAAGGTTGGCATATGATAAGAACGGGACTCGACTCGGGCAAGCGACTGACACCAACGCGCATCGTTCGCGTGCCGCCGATACTCGCGCGCGGACACCGCTGGGGCCCAACCGGCGGTTACTGCTGCCCCGCGACCGTGGTCCGTTGGACGATGGTTCCCGGATTGCGCGAGGCGAGCTCCTCGGCTGGGCGTCGGTCGATCAGGAGCAGGCTGCGGACGACGTCGTAGGCCGGAAGACCGCGCGCAAACAGGCGGGTCGCGTGGAAAGGCAGGTCGCCAAGCTCTCGATCGTCGGTGTCATCGAGCATGCGTGCGCGAACCGCCGCGAGGGCGTCGTCGAGGGGGATGCCGCGGTCGACGAGGCCTGCCAGCACGAAGATCGGGAGCTCGAGCGATTGGCCCGGCGGAGCCGCGCGGACCAGTCGTGCGATGGCTTCGATGGCCACGCCGCGGTGGAGCGCGTCCGCAGCCGCGCGCAACTCGCGCTCCGCCACGCTGCCGCGCGTTGCGAGCACCGCGCGCGCGCGGGCGAGACGATCCGCCTCTGCTCGCAGAGCGGCGACCACGGCCTCGGGCGCCACCTGCTTGGCCACACCCTGTCGAGCCAAGAGCTCGAGGGATGCCACCGGCAGACCTGCGGCCCGCGCCCGAGCGGCGACCGCCACGGCAGAATCGCCATGCGCCCCCGGCAGGAGCACCCGGAGCTCGACATTCACCGATTGTGCAGCTGATGAGGTTGCTGCCCCGAGCGCTATGCCCAGAATTGTCACACCGACTGTGAGCCGCGTCACGTGCACACCCTTGAGATACTGCCGTCTTCCTTAACGACCTCGCGGGGCGCGCGCCGGTCACATCACGACAAGCACACCTTGTTTCCCACCGAAACCGTCGTCGAGCGCGGTGACGCCAGCTGGAACGACCCATCGGACGGTGTCGAGCCGCACGTTGAAGTGGTAGACACCTCGCTCGAGCGGGACGACCGCCCGCCAGCGCCCGTTGCCGAGCCGCTCCATCGGCTGCGGTACCCATCCGTTCCAGTCGCCTGCGATCTCGGCCGTCTCAGCTGCCGGCAACTCGAACTCCAGGACGACGCCCTGACGGTCGGCTGCCACCACCCCACGACCACCCACTGGTGAGACCGCCGAAGGCCTCCATTCCCGGCCAAACACGCGGATGCCGAGCGTGCCGTACCGGCTGGATGGCAGCCCCTGGATCGGATCTGCCAGGTACGACCCGAGCCCGAGCTCGATCGCCGAGAGCGGGGTCACGAACCAGCGAAAGGCGGTCTGCACCGCCGCTCCCGATGGCTGGCCTGCCCCAACGCGATAGGCGACGGAGCCCAGCGCTTCGACCTGGCGTAGCACGACCCCGCCTCGAAGCGAAAGCTCGGTGAATTGGGCCCCGGGCAGCATGACCGGCTCCACGGATGCGAGCGCCTCGAGCCAATCCCAGCTCCCCCAGGCCCGGATGCGGGCCCGGCCGGCGCCCACCGGCCCCTGTCCCTCGAGCCCACCGGTGGCGAATCCGGCACCTGCTGAGACGCCGAACTGGCGGCTCAGCAAGACGCCCTCGGCGATGAAATCCGCTGCTGCCGTCCACGGCGCGCCGGTACGCAGCGTCCCGTCGAGGCCGGCGTCGACACCGAACCGGAGGGGCCCAGCGAGCCTTTCGGAGACGGCATAGAGCCGAGGGCCACCTCGGAACGAGTAGCCCCCGATGTCGTGGATCGCGAACGCGCCGGCGAAGGCGAATGTGGCGCCCGGGCTCCGCCAATCGAGCCGCGGTGCGAACGCGAGCGCCTCGCCGGTCGGGAACCCCTCTTGACGAACGGTCGAGGCTGTGGCGCTTATGGACGTGACGAACTGTGCGGCGCCGGGACTGGCGCCTGAGAAGGCAAGGACGGCTACGACCGCGCTACGGTACACGCCCGGGCTGCCCCCGGAGGAGTTGGACACGGACCCGATTGATGGCCTCGTCTGGCGCGGCGCCGCGCTCGAGCTCCGCGAGCACGAACCGCGGAAGCGAGAGCAGTTGGTCGGGCGACAACCGCTGCACAATCGCGTCGGCGACCAACCGACTGGCATCCTCGGGCGCGTATCCTCGCGCCGTGATGTCCGCAGCGATCTGCAACGCCACATCACGCGTCTCGTCAGGAGCGACTTCGAGCAGCTCCCGGACTTCGGATGGACGGAGCCCTCGATGCAAGGCAAACGCGACTGCCACGATGTCGCCGCTCTCGGCCACTGAGTCTGGCCGAACGCTGCGCAGCAGGTACCGGGCATCGCGCAGTTCCGCGCGGAACACCCGGACGGTGCTCACGATGCGCTCGGGTGCAACCCCTTTGACGCTCCCCTCGAGCGCCTTCTGGATGAGCGGCTCGACGGGGAGTCCCTCGGCTCTTGCCTCACCAACGAGCACGCGGATCTCGCCAATCGCCGACCCGGGGACTCTCGCGGCCCAATCGTCGGGCACTTGCGCCCGGGCGGGCGACGCCGGAACCATGATCCCGAGCAGCAACACCAGCACTGCGCGTTTCATCATGTCTCCCCCACGCGCGCGACCAACACCGAGTTCAATCGCCCGAACCCGTCGTCGGCATACGAATCGGACAACGGGTCGGCAACCCACCTGTCTCCGTCTACTACGAACATATACTCATGAATTCCTGCCGGCACCACGAGCCGCCCCTGAAACACACCCGTATCGGGGTCCCGCTCGAGCGCGACCGGCTCCCACGACGTAAACGACCCAGCCACCTCGACGCGCTCGGCGGCAGGGAACGGCGCAACCAGCGTCACGACGGCCTCGCCGGGACCGGCGGTGAGCTCGGATTGCCGTGGTACCAGCAAGACGATGGCGACCGCCGCGGCGGCGGCGAGCCCCCACACCGGCTTCACCCGGAGCGTCAGTGGGGCGAGGAGCCAGCGGAGGGCGGTGCTGCCCCCTCTCCCCTCGGCGCGAATCCGCGCGAGCACGCGCGCTTCGAAGTCCGGGGCCACCGCCACGGGCTCGCGGAGCAGACGAACGGCACGCACCAACAGGCGCCGGTCGCTCGAGTCGAGCCGGCCGGTCACAGCCCGCGCTCCCGCAGCAGGCCCACAAGCGCCTCGCGTGCCCGATGGACCCGCATCTTCAGGGTAGGTATCCGTTCACCGGTGATCTCAGCCATCTCTTCGTAGCTCATCCCTTCGACGTACTTCATCACAAAGGCCTCGCGCCGCTGGGCCGTCAGCTCGGCGAGCGCCGATTCGACGGCCGCCATCGCCTCCCGCCGATCGAGGTCGAGCCCCGGGTCGGACCGGGCGACTGCGGGAGGGGCGTCATCGAGTGAGACCGTATCCGGTCTCCGCCTCCCCAGGTAACTCTTGCACCGATTCGTGACAATGCGGAAGACCCAGGTCCGAAATCGAGCCGGATCCCGGCAGCTGGCGAGATGCCGGTAGGCTCGCGAGAAGCTCTCGGCGAGCACGTCGTCCGCGACGTCCGGGCTGCCCAGCAGGCGCACTGCATAGCGCGCCAGGGCCGGCGTGTGGCGCCGGACCAGGATGCCGAATGCGTCGACCTCGCCGTCGAGCACTCGCGCCACGACCTGCGCGTCGCCCGGCTCTTCCACATCATTCAAGGGACCCCCAGGGGCACCTTCCGGTCACCCCAGCTCCTGCCGAGCCGGGCCCCCCGGACTTGCCCGGCGCCCCGCGACCCACCAAGTTCCGGGCGCAGATCGGCGTCGACTTCCTCAACACCGGAGCACCCATGGGCACGGAGAACGAAGCGTATTGCGTGAAATGTAAGGCCAAGCGCGACATGACCAACGTCAGTCGCGTCACCATGGCCAATGGGCGCCCCGCGCTCAAAGGCCAGTGTCCGGTCTGCGGGACCGGCATGTTCAAGATCCTCGCCACCCCGAAAGCGTCCTGACCCGGTCGATTGCACCCGGGCTTCGGGCCTCTTCGCCCGGTCGGCGACGCGTCATAACCCTGTTTTCGATCGCCTTCGGCGCCGTAGCCTGTAGCGACGGCGCCACAGATCCGCTTCCACCGGAGCCCCCCGCCAGCGTGCGGCTCACGCTCATCACGGATGCGCTGAGTCGCCCCGTGTTCGCCACGGCCGCACCGGGCGACGCCGCCCGGCTGTTCGTAGTCGAGCAAACGGGTCGGATTCGCATCGTCGAAGGTGACGCTTTGCTCCCCGATCCCTTCCTCGACATCAACGCTCGCATTTCTTGCTGCGGGGAACGTGGCCTGCTGAGCCTCGCATTCGACCCGGCGTACGCCCAGAACGGACGATTCTATGTCTACTACACCGATGTGGCGGGTGACACGCGTGTGAGCCGGTTCAGCGTCGGAGGGAATCCGAACACCGCCGACCCCGGCAGTGAGGCGCTCATCATCGCCGTCCCCCAGCCGTATTCGAATCACAACGGGGGGTTGATCGCTTTCGGGCCGGACGGGCATCTCTACGTCGGGCTCGGAGACGGCGGCAACGCCAACGACCCGGACGGGAACGGACAGGACCTGGGCACGCTCCTCGGGAGCATTCTCCGAATCGCCGTGGGCGGAAGCGGTGGCTACACGGTTCCCGCCGACAATCCTTTCGTTGGGAGCCCGGCGGCGCGCTCGGAGATCTGGGCGTACGGGTTGCGAAACCCCTGGCGCTTCTCGTTCGACCGGCAGACGGGCGACCGGTACATCGGCGACGTTGGCCAAGGACGGATCGAGGAGATCGACGTCGAACCAAGCACGAGTGCGGGAGGGGTGAACTACGGGTGGAATACGATGGAGGGAAGCGAGTGTTTCGGTGCGCCAACCTGCGATCGGACCGGCCTCACGCTGCCGGTGTTCGAGTACGACCACGGCAGCGGCTGCTCGGTGACAGGGGGCTACGTCTATCGCGGCGCCGCCCTGCCGGCACTTCGCGGCATCTATTTTTACAGCGACTATTGCTCCGGGTGGATCCGGAGCTTTCGATACCAGAACGGACAGGCGACTGAGCCAACCGATTGGACTGGGGTGCTGAATCCCGGAGCGAATGTGACATCGTTCGGCGAGGACGCGGCCGGCGAGCTGTACGTGACCACTCTGGGGGGCCGCCTCTACCGGCTCGCGCCCGGCGACAATTAGTGCGGCGTGCAATCCGGCCGCGCGCGAGGGAGGACCAATGCGGTACGCTATCGGGTTGATCGTTTGCAGCTTCGCGCAGACGGCGCTGCTATCCGCGCAGGGTGTGCCGCCGAGCGAGGATCCGCGGGTTCGGGAGATCGTGGCTGCCGTCTCTCCGGCGCGTCTCGAGGCCGACGTTCGGCGGCTGGTGAGCTTTGGGACCCGGCATACCCTCTCCGACACGATGTCCTCCAGCCGCGGAATCGGCGCGGCGCGGCGCTGGATCAAGGCCGAGTTCGACAGCATCAGCCGGGCGTGCGGCGGCTGTCTCGAAGTCACCTACGTCTCGGAAATCTTCAGCGGGTCCCGACGAGTTCCCGATCCGACCAACGTGGTCAACGTCCTTGCCGTGCAGCGCGGGACCACCGACCCCGAGCGCTACGTCATCATGAGCGGCGACATCGATTCGCGGGTCAGCGACGCGCTCAACGCCGTCGACTCGGCCCCGGGCGCCAACGACAACGCGACCGGGGTGGCGGGCACGATCGAGGCGGCCCGCGTGCTCAGCCAGTACCGGTTCAGCGGCTCGATCGTCTACGCCGCGTTGAGCGGCGAGGAGCAAGGACTGTTCGGCGGGCAGACCGTGGCCCGATTGTCAGTCGAGCGCGGTTGGCGGATCGTCGGCGTCTTGAACAACGACATGATCGGCAATATCCAGGGCGTGGATGGGCAGATCGAGAACACCACGGCCCGCGTCTTTTCCGATGGCACTCCACCCAACGAGACCGATGCGGCGCGGCGCGCCCGACGATTCACCGGCGGAGAGGTCGATGGCGTTTCGCGACAGCTCGCCCGATACATCGATGGCATCGCCGATCGATATTTCCCGACGCTCGACGTGTGGATGATCTACCGGCTCGACCGATTCGGCCGGGGAGGTCACCACCGGCCGTTCGCCGACGTCGGGGTTCCCGCCGTACGGATCATGGAGACCCACGAGAATTACACCCGGCAGCACCAAGACATCCGTACGGAGGACGGGATCGCCTACGGCGATGTCATCGAAGGAGTCGATTTCGACTACACCGCCAAGCTGACGGCTCTCAACGCCGCGACCATCGCTGCCCTCAGCTGGGGGCCGGCGCCACCGGTGAACGTGCGGATCCGCGGTGCCGTCCGCCCCGCTGCTTCCCTCTCGTGGGAGCCACCGTCGGCCACCGCAGGTCTCCAGGGCTATCGCGTGTACTGGCGACGAACCGATCAGCCGACGTGGGACTTCTCGATGTACGTGGGTGATGTGACTAGCCATACGTTCGAAGGGCTGGTGATCGACAACTACTTCTTCGGCGTGGCCGCCGTGAGTGCCGACGGCAACGAGAGCACGGTCGTGTTCCCGTCGAGTCGGCGAAACTGACAAGTGCCGCTTGACGATGGGCGCGCAGCCGGCCTAACGTCGAGCGACTGCACAACGAGACACCGAAATCGGAGGAACCGTGGCTCCACGAACGAGTAAAGTGGCGAAGAAGACCGCGAAGAAGACGACCGGCCGTGTGAAGAAGGCCGCTGCGAAGACGGCCAAGCGGACCCGGAGCCGAGTCGCAAAGCAGGCCAAGGCGACGAGGGGCAAGGTCACGAGACAGGCAAAGGCAACGAGGAGCAGGGTCGCTAAGAAGGCGAAGGCGACGGGGAGCAAGGTCGCGAAGCGAGCCAAGGCAACCGGGAGCCGCGTCGCGAAACGCGCCAGGTCCACCGGCAGCAAGGTCGCCAAGCAGGCAAAGCGTGCGGCGACGAAGGCCGCAAAGTCGGCCAAGCGCACGGCGACCAAAGCCGCAACCACGGCGCGCAAGCGGGTGCGCAAGGCCGTCACCCGTGCCAAGGTCAAACGGGCGGTCAAGAAGACCGGCGCCGTCTTGAAGACTGCCGGAACGGCGGCCGCGGTGGCGGGCGTCAGCGCGGCGGCGGCCGCGACGGCCGATCAGATGACCCGGGGTCGGCGCAAGAAGAAGTAGACGCCCGGCGTCAGGCCTGTCGGTAGGCCCGCCGGAACAACAGCGCGCTCGCGGCGAGGGCGATCGCGATCCACAGAACACCCCAGACGAGCGTGTGCACGCCCGTGAGCTCTGCGAGCATCCGCGCGTCGGAGGGGAGCCACGGCCGATCGAAGATGTCGCTCTTGATGTCGAGGAGCGCGTACAGGCAGCTCGTGAGCCCGAGGGTCACGAGTATCGGCCGAGCGGCTCTCGGGGGTAGGAACCGCGCCGCCGCGAGCAGGGCCAGTCCGAACGCCGCCGAGAAGATGATGCCGAACGCGTTCCCGACGAAGAACAGGGCGAGCCCGAAGACCACGACACCCGTCCCGCCCAGCGCCAGTCTCGGCCACCGCCCTTCCAGCCGCGACGATTCGAGCAGGACGGCACCCCATCCCAGACTTCCGAGGTAGCCTGCGGAGAGTGTGAGGAATGCACTGCCGCCCGGGCAAAGGCAGCTGCCCCCTTCTTGAGGCGAGAGCGTGATTGCTTGGATGGTTCCGCCCGTGGCCACCGCCACGACACCGTGGCTCAGCTCGTGGAGCAGGACCACGAACAGCTTCAGGGGATAGATCAGCACGGTGTTCCACGCCAGCCAGAGTGCGATGAAATACGCGCTGAAGGCGGCGAGGAAGATGAGACGGCGTTTGGTGGTTGCTGTCATCGTCTGACCCTACGTGCGCGGTTGGGGATGGGATTCAAGGTTGGGCACCGAGCGACCCGCTCGATGAGCCCTGGGGATGCACCTCGCCTGAAACGACATCCATGCCGATCGCCCAACCGACAGCCCATCTAGCCCCCTCCCCCCCTCCACACGCACATTCATAGCAGGAATGACGATCACGACCGAAGCAGAACTCGAAGAAGCCCTGTCCCGCCCCACCGCCGCCGACATAGCCGCGATGGCCGCGCTCGACGGCGACCTCACCGTCCTCGGTGTCTCCGGCAAGATGGGCCCGAGCCTGGCTCGCCTCGCCAAGCGCGCGTGCGACGAGGCCGGAGTCCGGAAGAAGGTTCTCGGCGTCGCGCGGTTCTCGACACCCGGCGTTCGCGAGCGCCTGCTCGCCGACCGCATCGAGACGCTTCCCTGTGATCTCGAGAACCCCGAAGCGGTCGCCGCCCTCCCCAACTGCCCGAACATCGTCTTCATGGTGGGGCAGAAGTTTGGCACTAGCCACGACGCGGAACGCACCTGGCACACCAACACGATCCCACCGGCACTCGTCGCCGATCGGTTCTGCGATTCGCGCATCGTCGCCTTCTCGACCGGGAACGTCTACCCGCTCACTCCGATTGGGGGCGGAGGCCCCACCGAGCTCGACGAGACCGGGCCGGTAGGGGCATACGCAGAGTCGGCGCTCGCGCGCGAGCGTGTGTTCGAGGCAAGCTCGGAGCAACACGGGACGCCCGTGGCCCTCCTACGCCTCAACTACGCCAACGAGCTGCGCTACGGCGTGCTGCGTGACGTCGCGGACTGCCTGATCGCGCGCCAGCCGATCGACCTCGCGATGGGCTACGTGAACGTGATCTGGCAACGCGACGCCAATTCCATCGCGCTGCAGAGCTTCGCGCACTGCGCGAGCCCACCCTTCGTGCTCAATCTGACCGGTACCGAGACGGTCTCGATTCGCTCCCTCGCGCAGCGCTTCGGCAAACTGCTCGGCGTCGAGCCGATTCTCGAGGGCACCGAGAGCAACACCGCCCTCCTGAGCAACGCCTCGCGCTGCGCCGAGCTCTTCGGCCCGCCCGAAGTCTCGCTCGACCAGATGATCGCATGGATCGCCGACTGGGTGCGCCGGGGCGGGGTCAGCCTCGGCAAGCCGACGCACTACGAAGTGCGGACGGGTGAATTCTGAGCAGCCCGTGACCGCTCTCGCATTGCCGCCCGCCGCGATCCTCGAGCGCCTGCGCCAGGGCGTGGTGATTCCCGCACACCCGCTGGCCTTGACCGGCGACCGCCGTCTCGACGAGCGGCGGCAACGCGCATTGACACGATACTACCTCTCGGCCGGCGCGGGCGGCCTCGCAGTGGGCGTCCACACCACCCAGTTCGCCATACGTGAGGCGGGGCTCTACCGCCCGGTGCTGGAGCTAGCCGCGGAAACGATCGCGGAACGCGATCCGAGCGAGTCTGTCATCCGGGTCGCGGGAATCGTCGGGCCGACCGGCCAGGCTCTCGCCGAGGCGCGGATCGCCGTCGACTTGGGCTATCACTCTGGACTCGTGAGCCCGGGCGCGCATCAGAGTGCCTCGGTCGACGAGCTGACCGCTCACATGCGCGCCGTCTCCGAAATCATCCCGCTATTCGGATTCTACCTGCAACCGGCCGTTGGTGGCCGCGCGCTCGAGCCGGCATTCTGGCACCGACTGCTGGAGATCGAGAACCTGATTGCCATCAAGGTGGCACCATTCGACCGCTACGAGACCCAGGCCGTAGCACGCGCCGTGCTCGAGTCGGGCCGCGCGGACGACGTCGCGCTCTACACCGGCAACGACGACCACATCCTCCTCGACCTGCTCACCCCGTTCGACTTCGGCACCGGCAGCGAGACACGGTTCGTCGGCGGCCTCCTCGGCCAGTGGGCTGTCTGGACCAAACGCGCAGTCGAGCACCTCGACGCGTGTCGGCACGCGGTAGGTGAGCGGCAGTCGCCAGTGCCGGGCACGCTGCTCAACCTCGCCACACAGCTGACGGACGCGAACGCCGCCATCTTCGACGTGGCGAATCGATTCGCGGGCTCGATCCCCGGCATCCACGAGATCCTGCGGCGGCAGGGCCTCCTGACTGGCCGCTGGTGCCTCGACTCTCGTGAGGACCTCTCGCCGGGCCAGCTCGAGGAAATCGATCGGGTGTGCAAAGCCTATCCCCACCTCGCCGACGACACGTTCGTCGCGGAGCATCTCGATGACTGGCTCGCCTGACCCTGCCGGGCCGGGCCCGCGCTTGCTCGCGCTCTGGCGCCGACTGGCACCGCTCCCCGGCGGAGGCTGGCTGTTCAGCCGCCTACTTGGCCGCATGGTGCCCTACACGGGGACAATCGGCGCCCACGTTCGTGTGCTCGAGCCCGGCAACGTGCGCGTGGAGCTCACCGATCGCCGCCGCGTCCGCAATCACCTGCGCTCGGTCCACGCGGTCGCAATGGTCAATCTGGGCGAGCTCGCGAGCGGCTTGGCGACCCTCACGGCGTTGCCGGCCGGTGTGCGCGGCATCGTGTTGGGGATCTCGATCGAGTATTCCAAGAAAGCTCGCGGGACGCTCGTCGCGGAGTGCCGATCCACGCCGCCAGCGGTTACCGAGCCCGTCGATCATCTGGCGGTGGCGACCATCCGAGACGGTGGCGGCGACGAGGTAGCGCGCCTGGCCGCGCACTGGCGATTGAGTCCACCGACCGACGCGGCCTAGCCTTTTGACCCTGCCGCCGACTCAAGGAATGGGTCGACCGGGGGGACGAAAGTGGGAATCGTCCTCGATAGGGTTCACGACGATCGCTAGCGAGTAAAGACCGACACGAGATAGACCACGGCCGTTCCGCCCAGCAGCAAGAGACCGACGTACGACAACACGATGAGCCCACGCCCCGGGTGCGCGGCGGCGGGGAAGCCGGGCCGTGTCACGACGCGCAGGTTGAGGTAGCCGAGCACCGGTGCGGTCAGGAACGACACGGTGGTGGCGAAATCGACCATCGTCGTGAGCGAGCCGATGAAGAGCGCCAGTACGAGCACGGTGAGCGCACCCAAGGCGCCGACCGCCCACCAATACACTGGCCCATCGTCACCCTTGACCGAAACGGGCCCGCCCGAAGCGAGCACTCGCACCGCGCGCGCGATGGCCCGCGGGAATCCGTCCACGACGGTGAGCGCGGTGGAGAACATGGTCGTCAGGACGGCGGCGAACACGAGCGGCTTGGTCCACGCACCCAGCGTGCGCGCGTAGAGCTCCACCAACTGCACGGAGAACCCGGTGCCCTGCGCGCTGAACGACTCACCCGAGCGAAACATCACGCCTGCCCCGAGCGTGAGAAAGGCGAACGCCATGATGCCGGTCCCCACGTAGCCGATGCGAAAGTCGAGGAGCGCATGCGCCAGGCTTGCGCGCGTTCCAGCCGCCCGTCCTTTGGCCAAGGTCCAGAGCGAGCTCCACACCGAGATGTCGATGGCCGACGGCATCCAGCCCACCAACGCGAGCACGAACGCCAGCGACACGCCTGCCGACGGCGGCGGCCACAAGGAGAGTGTGGACGCGTCCGCGCGAGGCAAGATGATGGCCCCAGCGGCCAGGGTTGAGATTGCGAGGAGGACGAGCACGACCTTGATCGCCCAATCGAGCCCGCGGTACCGCCCGATGCGGAGCAGTGCCGCGCAGAAAGCAATCAGGAGGCCGGCGGTGACGGGAAGCGGCCAGGCGACCCCGAGCACGCGTGCCAGGAGAAACGCGGTGAACAGCACCACGGCGAGCTGCACGATGAGTGCAGTCGCGAGGGTGATGCCGAGATAGAGCCACAGCGCCCATCGGCCCACGCGCAGGTATCCCTCGACGAGGCTCTCGCCCGTGGTGGCCGCGTAGCGAGGTCCGTACTCGAAGAACGGATACTTGAGCACTAGCGCGAGGACGACCACGCCCGCGAGGGCGAAACCGGCGTCGGCGCCCGCCCGGGTCGACTGCACCAGATGCGACACGCCGATCGCGGCCGCGGCCCACAAGAGGCCCGGCCCGAACTGTCGGAAGAAGGTGTGCATACGAACGCGTCTCAGAGTTGCGCTAGTATGGGCCGCGCGGGAGGCAAGTCAAGCGGACGTTGCCCAGGGCTCGGCGGTGCGGTACCGTGACCCAAGCGGCCCAGGGACAGCGGCACGAGGGTCTGGCGCGTATCTCTTGCGACGGGTAGCACTCGTTGTGCCTGACCGATCGCCCAATGCACGATCACCAACTCTCGCTGCCTTGCTGGCATGCGGCACGAGCGCGACTCATTCGAGAAATCCGGAGGACTCGATGCGCACATCCCTGATCGCCCTGCTCCTAGCGAGCGTCGTCCCCATCCTGGGCAACGTCCAGGCCCAGGAGACCGTGGAGATTCGCGAGTGGGAAGTGCCCTGGGCCGACACGCGCCCGCGCGACCCCTTCGTGGACGGGCAAGGCCGCGTGTGGTTCGTGGGCCAGGTCGGCAATTACATCGCCTACCTCGACCCGGCAGCCGAGCAGTTCAGGCAATACCAGATCGACGAGGGGACACACCCGCACAATCTGATCGTCGATACGAAGGATCAGGT
Organism: Gemmatimonadota bacterium; assembly: GCA_039591795.1. GTDB lineage: Bacteria > Gemmatimonadota > Gemmatimonadetes > Gemmatimonadales > GWC2-71-9 > JBDHCY01. Next base: position 50,121 of record JBDHCY010000001.1, read on the forward strand.
CTGGTACGCGGGGAACCGCAACGCCATGATCGGCCGGCTCGACCCCGAGTCGGGTGCACTCACCCGATTCCCGATGCCCGACTCCGCGGCGCGGGATCCTCACACGCTGGTCTTCGATGGCAAGGGCAACATCTGGTTCACGGCACAGCAAAGCAACTTCATCGGCCACCTCGAGGTGTCACGGGGCGTGGTGCACTTGATTCCCGTGCCGACGCGCCGTGCGCGACCCTACGGGATCCGCATCGACTCGAAGAACCGTCCGTGGATCGTGCTCTTCGGGACCAACAAGCTCGCCACCGTCGACCCCGAGACAATGGAGCTTCGCGAGATCGATCTGCCACGCGAGGGCGCCCGTCCACGCCGGCTCGAGGTCACCTCGGACGACCGCATCTGGTACGTGGACTACCGCGAGGGCTATTTGGGCCGATACGATCCGGGCACGGGGACCGTTCAGGAGTGGCCGGCGCCTTCGGCTGAGGAGTCACGCCCCTACGCCATGGCGGTGGACGACCGTGACCGCATCTGGTTCGTTGAGACGGGAGTTCGACCCAACCGGTTCGTGGGCTTCGACACGAAGAGCAACAAGTTCTTCAGCGAGACCGACGTGCCGAGTGGCGCCGGATCGGTCCGGCACATGTACTACCACCAGCCCACGCAGGCGATCTGGTTCGGGACGGATGTGAACACCGTCGGCCGGGCGGTGCTGCCGTAGGAGCAGCGGGACCACTGAGCCCCGCGCCGATCGGTGCGGGGCTCAGAAGCTCGCGCGCACCCGGGCGAGCACGAGCCGACCGATCTCGGGCGCGCCGACGAACTCCTGGTGACGATTGTCGAACACGTTGAGCGCCTCCACCGACAGCTCGACGTTGCGTAGGCCCGGAAGTGCCAAGCCTGCGCGAACGTCCATCACGCCGTACTCGTCGACCCTCCCATCATAGACGCCCGCGACCACAGGAAACGACGACACGTACCGTCCCTCCATTCCCACGCGAATCCCCGATCGCGCGTGACGGTACGTGGCACCGGCCGCCGCCTTGTTGCGAGGGCCGTTCAGGACGTAGCTCTCGGCCACCGCCACGTTTGCGATCGAGTCATCGCTCACCCACGAGTAGGACCCGTTCAGGGAAAGGCTCTCGGTCACGTCGGCCGAGACGGAGACGTCGGCACCCCAGAGCGTGACCGTCCCGCCCTGCGGCTCGAAGACGAGGAGATCGGGACTGCCCGACTCCCACGGGGTCACCGTCCCGGCTGGGAGCTGCGCCACGATCCCGGCGATCGTCTGTGCGTCTTGCTGCGGCATGAAGAGAGCGAGGTACCCGGCCAACGATTGCTCTTCGAAGAATGCGCTCGGCGTGCCGATCGAGCGAGGGCCGAAGAGATCCTTGATCCACGTATGGTACACGTCCACCGACACGAAGAGGCGTTGGCCGAGGAGCCCCTTGTAGCCCACCTCTACCGCGGAGGTGATCGTGCGCCCTTTGGGAGCCACGATCCCCAACGCCGCCGTGTCGGCCGGGACTACTGTACTAGCGTCCACGATGCGACCGAACGCGGTGCGAACCAGGGTGTTGTCTGGTGGCGGGATGGCAGAGAGGTCGACGCCGAACCCGGCGGCGATGTCGACCAGCGTCCCCCAGAGGACGGTGGCATCCGGAGGCAGGCAGGCGCCCTCACCGCCCTGCGCCTCGGTTGCGAACGGAGACCGCATGCAGAGGGCACCGTCCTGACGGAAATGCAGGCCGTTGCTTGGCACACCGAGGAGCCGCACATCGTACGGAAGATCCGGCTGAAGGGACGCGACCCGTACATCCGCGAACAAGTCACCCGGATCCGGGGAGTTGAAGGCCCTGTTGTAGGTGACGCGGAACGCGTGAGACGACGTCGGCTTCCACACGACCCCGATCCGCGGAGACACGGCGACGTTACCAAGCCGGTCGTGGTAGTCGGCCCGCGCCGCTGCCACAAGATCGAGCGAGGGCGTGACCGACAGGCGGCCGTGTACGTAGCCGCCGATCTCGGCGATCTCGTCGTCGCCCTCGTAGCGACCGTGAATCGTCCCATCGGTGCGGGGCTCGGTGTAGCGGGCGTCGACCCCATACAGCAGTTCGATCCGGTCGCCGAGAATCCCTCCGTGCTGCACCTGTGCTGCCAGAGCCCGCGATCGGTCCACCAGCGGGGCGCCGCTCCGAAGCAGCAGTGACGATCCTGCGTCGCTCCAGTTGTACATCGCATTGACGCTCAGCCGACCGCGCGTGAGCCGCGACTGTACGTATGAGTACCGCCAGTCACGCACCTGCACGCCACCCACCGCCGACGGCACATCGACCAAGTTGAACGCCTGCCCCCAACCGACGGATGTCGAGACGGTGGTCGTGCCGTCGGGCCTCCAGTCGAGTCGCCCCTCGGCTGCGCCGCGCTCGATGGCGTTGTCGCGAGGCACGATCTCCGCCGGATCGACAAACTCCCAGTCGTCGCCACGGAAGTAGTCACCGGAGATCTTCACCGCGACTCGCTCACCGAGCCGGGCAGCGAACCTTCCGGTCCCCTGCATGACGGACCTCCCACCGGCGGCCAGCGTGAGCGTCGCGCCCGGGTCATCGAAGGGCGATCGGGTGAGAATGTGAAGCACCCCGCGGTGCGTATTCGGGCCGTAGAGTGCGGCTCCGGGACCGCGCACGACCTCGATCCGTTCAATGTCGCTTGGGGCCAACGGCACGAGATACGGAATATTGAAGGCGAGCGAGGGAATTCCGGCGTAGCGGTAATCGGTGAGCATGAGCATCGAGCCCGAGGTACCGCTTCGGTCGCCGCGGACCGCGAAGGTATGCTGCACGAGTCCCTTGCTCGAGAAGTCCACGCCCGGCTCGGTGCGAATCCGATCGACCGGCGTGAATTGTGCCGCCTCTTCGATCTGCTCGCGCGATACGACCGACACCGAGGCTGGCGCATCGAAGGTGGCTTCAGGGCTCCGCGAGGCGCTGGCCACGATCGGCGCCATGGGGAGCGCCGCCACTTCAAGGAGAACGTCGACGGTCGTAACGGCACCTGCGGTCACGGCGACCTCGGCGATCATGCGGCGCACGTAGCCGATACGGGCGATGTCCAGATCGTAGCGACCGGCCGCGACCCCACCGATCCGATACCGGCCTGCAGCGTCGGTACGTGTCGCAGCAACGACCTCGGCTCCCGAGCGCAGCAGTTGCACCTGCACACCCTCAACGGGGAGACTCGTGGCCGAGTCCACGACCGTACCCGCAACGACACCGGCTTGCGCCGTGGCTTGGCTCAAGGGGAAAACGATCAACGCAGCGAGAACGAACGCGCGTAGCGCCCGCACGAACCGCCTCCTGGTGGCGGGGTGGCGCGGTCAGAACCCAACGAAAACCGAACCGACCTGCTCCTCAGCCTGCGCCATGAGGCGCACGCAAGGCTCTGGCCGCCACGCGAATCTCCCGCGAGCCCCGCGTCAGCGCAAGAGATCGGGCGCCGCAAACCCGACTGATGTTCGTTTAATTGGACTGGTGGAGGTGCGCGGTATCGCACTGGGGTGCGACTGCCTAAGCTTCGAGGTCGCCTGAGATTCGACGATAGCTCGCCGTTCGAGCCAGAGAGAACACGCGGACGTACTGAACCGTGGCTTCCTCACTTTCTCACCGTCAGCGCGCCGTGCTAGCAGCGGTGTGCGACACCCTGCTTCCGGCGATTCATCGAGACGACGACCCCCACGGCGTCTTCGCATGCGGCGCGGAGGTCGCCGGGACCGCCCTCCGTGCCGAAGAGCTGATCACCAGCCTGAGCGACCCGTTCGACCGCGAGCGGTTGACGTTGCTTCTCAGCACGCTCGGATCGCCCGCGGCCAACCTCCTCCTGATGGGCCGCCTGCTCCGTTTCGATGCGATGACGTACGACCAGCGTGAAGCCGTGCTGCGTGGCTGGGCACACTCGTCGATCCCGCTCAAACGGATGGGTTTCCAAGCGCTGAAGCGCCTCGTCCACGTCGCGTACTGTTGCTGGCCTGTTGCGGAGGGAGGCCATCCCCTCTGGCAAGCCGCTGGCTATCCAGGCCCTCTCCCCCAACCCGACCAGGTGGTCGACCCGGTGCCCGCGGTCACGATCGACGCCGACACCATCATCGAGTGCGACGTCGTGGTCGTCGGCTCGGGTGCAGGTGGCGGCGTCGTGGCGGGAACGCTCGCCAAGGCGGGGCGAAGCGTCGTGGTGCTCGAGAAAGGTCCGAACCCTGGCTCCGGCGACATGACGCAGTGCGAGGGAGACATGCTTCAGGCGCTCTACCTCGACGGCGGCACGATCATGACGCAAAGCGGGTCGTTACCGATTCTCGCGGGGAGTTGTGTCGGCGGCGGCACGGTGGTCAACTACACGGCGAGCTTTCCACTCCCCGAGCGGACGCGAGCCGAATGGGACAATCGCTCGGGGCTCTCGCTGTTTCAGAGCGCACGGTTCGCCCAGTCGCTTGCGACGGTCTCCGAGCGAGTCAACGTCACAACGAGATGGAGTACGCCGAGTGCGCGCGACGCAATCCTCGAACGTGGCTGCAACGCGCTCGGATGGCATGTGGGGGAGATGCCGCGCAACGTGACGGATTGTCGAGGAGAGATCGAGTGCGGCTACTGCGCCTACGGTTGCCGCCACGGCGCGAAGAACTCCACCGCGCGCACGTACCTCACCGACGCCGTGCGCGACGGAGCTCGGATCATCGCTCACTGCGACGTGGAGCGTGTGTTGATCGAGGGCGGTCGGGCCGCCGGCGTCGTGGGTACCGTGCTCGCTGCGGACGGGCGCCGTCACCTGGTCACCGTCCGCTCCAGAGTGGTCGTGGCAGCTGCCGGCGCGATCTACACGCCGGTCGTTCTCCGGCGCTCGGGGCTCCACAACCCGAACATCGGTCGCGGGCTTCGGCTCCATCCGGCAAGCGGGGTAGTCGGCACATTCGACGAACGCGTGGAGCCCTGGAGCGGCGTGATGCAGGCCCGCTACTCAGATCAGTTCGTCGATCTCGATGGCGAGGGCTACGGGGTCAAGTTCGAGACGGCACCAGTGCATTTTGCTCTGGCAGCGAGCGCCTTCGGGTGGGACGGAGCCCGGCGTTTCCGTGAGGACGCGGCCCAACTCGGAAATCTCAGTGTTGCCGGTCTCTTGGTGCGCGATCGCGATCCGGGCCGCGTCGACGTGAGCCGGAGCGGGCACCCGCGAGTGCATTACGAGCTCTCGCGGCGCGATGTCGCGCATGTCCGGGAGGGCGTGCAGCACGGGGCGGAGTTGCTCGCCGCCGCGGGCGCCCGGGAGATCCGGTCGCTCCACACCCCGACGGTTCGGGCAGAGCCCGCCGGCGCCGGTTGGCTCGAGCGCTTTACTGCGGGGATCGATGCCCTTGGCTTTACGCACTGCCGGATGTCGTACATCACCTTTCACCAAATGGCGAGCGCAGCCATGGGCAGCGATCCATCGAGCTCGGTTGCCTCGGAAACTGGCGAGACCCACGAGGTCCAGGGTCTGTACGTTGCCGACGCGAGCGCCTTCCCCACCTCGAGTGGCGTGAACCCCATGATCACGATCATGGCGATCGCCGACCACGTCGCTCGCGCGATCGACGAGGCATGGTAGGGCGCGGATCGTGGCGCGGTGCACACGCCGCGTGATTCAGGTCTGCTGGTCTCCCGCTGCCGCGCTCAGGCCGGCTGGACTTCGGCGGTGATGCGCTCCGACTCGACGACGTGCACGCCGCGCAATCCGGCGCCGGCAAGCCGAACCATGACCCGCGCGACATCAGCGGCTTCAATCGGGCGATAACGCCGTAGTGGACCGATCATGGCCGGAGACACGCGCCGTGAGATTCGTTGGGCAAGCCGCTCTGCCGGGCGGGGCTCCTGCCGTTCGCCAAGGAGGAGTGAGGGCCGGAGGATGATGAGCGTCGAATAGCCCTCTCTCGCGAGCGCTGCCTCGGTCTCTCCTTTGACTCGCGTGTAGAAAGCAGCGGATTCAGGATCCGCTCCGACGGATGAAATCAACATGAACCGCGTGGCTCCCTGCTGACGGGCAACACGAGCCAGCCGCAACGTCGCCTCGTAGTCGACCTTCCGAAACCGCTCTCGCGAACCCGCCCGTGCCATCGTCGTGCCGAGGCAGCAGAACACGTCGTCGGCGCGGAGCTCCTGTCCAACGTGATCGAGCGCTTCGAGGTCGGTCAAGACGACGCGCAATTTCGAATCGTCGACGTCGATGGCTCGCCGGGCGACAGCGATGATCTCGCCGTACCCATCCGCGGCAAGCAGCTCGGAGAGGCAGTGCCCTCCCACCAGCCCGGTGACGCCGGCGATGAGTGCCGTTCGTGGCTCTGGGATCGTAGGCATCGGCCGCCAAGTAGCGTCGTGCCAAGCGAGCTGTCAAGGAGCCGCCTAGCTGGTGAGGCTCGGAGCGGCGACGTATCCTTACCCGCCTCTCGTCGCCACTTGGAGATCACGATGCGCCCGTTGACCCGCCTTCTGCTCGTCGTTCTCCTCACGAGCAGTCCCGTGACCGCCCAGAGCGTGGGATCCGACTCCGTGCTCGTCCTGACCGGTGCCCGCGTGATCGATCCGGCTCGCGACGCGCCGATCGACAACGCGACCGTGGTCATCGTGGGCCGTCAGATTCGCGCCGTCACGAGCGGGCGCGCGGAATACCCTTCCGGCGCGCGTGTGCTCGATCTGACCGGCCGTACGATCGTCCCAGGGCTCATCGATGCCCACGTGCACCTCGGCGACGCCGCTGCAGCGCGGCGCGCACTTCACTCGGGTGTCACGACCGCGCGCAGCATGGGGGTGAGTCACTTCGTCGACGTGGGGCTGCGCGAGCTCGCAGCGCAGGGTGTGATCGATGCCCCCGAGATCATCGCCGCTGGGTATCACGTGCGTCCGCGCCCTTCCCGGGCGCTCTTTCTGGACCAGCCGACGTTGGCTGATCTCTACTGGTCCGATGTACACGGCGCGGAAGCCGTACGTCGGGTCGCCGACGCGCTCCTCGCCCGAGGCGTGGACGTGATCAAGACGAACGCCACGGAGCGAGCAGGTCTACCCGACACCGACCCGAGAAAGACGCTCTACAGCGAGACCGAGCTCCGAGTGCTGGTCGAACATGCCGGAAAGGCCGGGATTGGGGTGGCGGCCCACGCACATGGGGACGAAGGTGGCCGGGCTGCGGTGCTCGCGGGTGTGCGGAGCATCGAGCATGGGACCTATCTCTCGCCTGAGACGCTCGCGATCATGGCCGAGCGAGGAACGTACCTCGTGCCCACGATCGCGGTCGTGAGAGATCTCACGATGCCCGGCGGCGACTACGACAACGCGACCTTGCTCCTTCGCGGCCAGCACATGCTCCCGCGCATCCGGGAAACCGCCACCAACGCCCATCGAGCCGGTGTGCGACTCGTGACGGCGACCGACACCGGCTACGGCCCTGAGAGCGTGGTGCGCCTGAGTCATGAGCTGCTCGAGTTCGTTGCGCTTGGCCTCTCGACGCTCGACGCCATCCGGGCTGCGTCGACCGTCGCAGCCGACCTCCTCGGCGTGGCCGATCACGCCGGTCGCGTTGCGGTCGGGTTCGATGCCGATCTCGTGGTGCTCGAACGCGATCCACTGACCGACATCGGCGCGTATCGCGATCCGCTCATGGTGATCAACAACGGGAAGGTCGCGCTCGACCGCGTTGGAGGGTGAGAGCGCAGCGCGCTCAGCGACCGATCAACCCGAACTCCGCAGCGAGTGACGTGAGGGCGAAGCCCATGTAGATGGCCGCCGCCGCACCTACCATGATCACGTTGAGCGGTCGCGGCCGCGCTGCACGCGGCAGATGGCGCAGGTTCATCCAGAGCAAGAGCGGTGTGTAGACCGCCATCGCGAACCCCCCGATGTACGCGGCGTTCAGGACGAACCCCAAATCGGTGATCCCACGGTACTCCATGATCGCCGTGAGTGCCGTCCCGGAGATGACCACGGCCAAGGCGATCCCCGCGTACCACTGCGCCTGCGTGCCGCGCCGGCCGATGGCAAAGCTCGTACAGACGATGTCCGCCAGACTCCGCGACAGCCCATCGGTGATGGCGAGCTGCGTGCTGAAGAGCGTCGCGACACCGACGAGGAGAAACGCGAGCCGGCCTGGCGTCCCCATCGTGCTCGCCAGCACTTCTGCTTCGTCCCAAATGATCCGGCCGGCCTGGGGCACGATGCCCATGGGTCGAAGCACGGCCAACGCTCCGAAGATGAAGAGAAGGATGGTGAAGGTATTCAGCAGCCAGAAGTAGAAGGTCTGGTCCAGCACGACGAATCGGAGCCAATCCTTGAACCGACGCTCGTTCTCCTCGCTTGGCGGGAATCTGTAGCCCGCTCGCGCAGCCGTTTCGGCACGAGATCGGAATGGGTTTACGAGGCTCGGCATGCGCGCGCCCATGCCGATACCTTTGTCGCGCAAATAGAATGCGTAGAAGAGATTCGCCGTGCCGCCGGCACCAGCGAAGACGAGGGCACTGAACAGCTCGCGCACCGGCATGGCCGAATCGATGTGACCAATTCGAGTCGCACCGCGCACCAGCTCGACCACTGTCTCGGCGGTACCAACCCGGAAGGCGATGAACAGAAGGCCGATCACGACGATCACGATCAGCGCGATGACGGTGCGTTCGACACCCCGGTAGATGCGACGTGGACCGAATAGGACCGCGGCCACTCCCGCGAAGGTGATCGCCGTCCACACCCAGTCGGGGCTCGGGTGCGTCGGGCCGAGGAGGAGCGCCTTGAGGGTGAGCCCGGAGGTTCGTGCCCAAGCAGGAAGGAGGTAGCCTGCAACATTGAACAGGATGAACGCGAGGGCAAAGCCGCGCCATGCGCGACTGAAGCCCGTATACGCGCTCTCGCCCGTGGCGATGACCCAGCGCCCGATCTCGATGTTGACCCACAATTGAAGAAACACACCGAGGACGGCCGCCCAGACCATCCCTGCCCCGTACTCGGCAGCGATCCGGGGCCAGATGACGATCTCTCCGGCTCCGATCGACAGCCCCACCAGCACCGCACCGGGGCCGGTCATCTTCCAAAACGGCTGCTTGCGCGCCGGAAGGTCCGCGGTACCGGGAGAGGGAACGGGCCCAATCACCTGGTAATGGCGCCGCGACGGTCGATCGGTATGATTTGGGTTCACCGAAGGGGGGTGGGCATGGGCCCAGTCAACCTACTCGAGTTCGAGCCGTTGGCCAGAGAGCGGATGTCGCCGGGCGCATTCGACGACCTCGCTGGAGGCTCAGCCGACGAGATCACTCTGAAAGAGAACATCGCCGCATTCGCCGCCTCACACACACTCGAGGAGGTGGCGGCCGCCGCGCCCGGCCCGAAGTGGTTCCAGCGCCATTGCTACCGCGACTGCAGACCCAACCGCCTGCGCCCTAGGGTTCGTCCGGTCGCATGGTGTAGCACCAGGCTTCACCCTGGAGCACGACGGTCCCGTCCTCGCGCGTGACCTTCACGGCCAACTGAGTGACCGGCTTCGATTCGTGCACGTGCAGCACCTCCACTTCGCCGCTGATCGTGTCGTCGATGAAGACCGGCGCGATGAAGTTCCAGTTCTGGCTGAGAAAGACCGTCCCCGGCCCGGGAAGATCCATGGCAACCACGGCGTGCAGCAGCCCGGTGGTGATGCCCCCCTGAGCTACCAGCCGGCGAAACCGCGTGCCGGCGGCGAAGCGCTCGTCGAAATGGAGAGGATTCCGGTCCCCGGTGAGCTCGGCGAATCGCTCGACGTGATCGGCCGTCACCGTCATCGTGCGAGCTGCCTTGCGTCCGACTCCTACGTCCATTGACAGCCTCCTCGCCTCGCGACGACAGGCTCGATGGTAGGAACTGATGTCATGCCGCGGCGCCGGCACGGCCACGATAGGCCCGGGAGCACCGGTCTGCCACGTGCGCCGGAGTCACCCTCCCTCGGCAAGAGCGCACCAGAATTCCTCTCGCGTACCCACGGTGCCCAGCGCCTCCGCGCAGGGGAGCGGATTGGGATAGAGCGCCTGCGCCGCCGCCAGCCAGCTTGCCTCGATCTCTGGCACCGAGAGCGTGAGGAGAGTCTCCGGATCTTCACCGTTGTAGAGGCGGAACCACACATCCCGGCCGTAGTCCTCGAAGACCCACCGCGTGAACGAGCCACCCTGGACGTAGAGCTGCCACGCCGATGCGTCGGCGGAGGATCCGCTCGGTTCGAATCGTACGTTGCGAGCACTGTACACCACGTCGAACGAGATCACCGTTCCATGCTGCCCAAAGAGTGACATCCAGGCATGGGGAACCTGGCCTCGATACGGCTCGACGGTGCGTGACTCCGGAACGAGGAGCTCGGTCGCGTACACGGCAAGCCCCTCCTCCAGAAACTCGCTCGATCCGTAGCCCGTGAGAAGGTGGACGAGGAGGTGCACGTTGTAGTCGAGCACGAGATTCTCGACGAATTGTGTGATCTCGGGCTCGCCGAGCGTGGCGCTGGGAAGGCTCCACCCTGGCAAGATTCTGACTGTGACTGTGTCCGGCGCTGGGAAGCCGGGCAGGAATGTCGTCACGGCGAGGTAATCTGCTTCGAGCCTCGCGAGCATCGAGTCGACGAGCGCGGTGTCGAGACCGACGAAATCCATCACCACGAAGTGTGCCGAGGAATACTGCGCGGTCGCCGGGGGTGTCGTTGGCGTCGTGACGACGTCCTCGCCGCAGGCACCGACGACCGCGGCGCCGACGAGCACCCACCGCCAACTGACTCGCCTTCGTTGCGCCGGGGTGCAGATCACGCCTGCGTCCTTCGGAAGAGCCACCATCCCATGAGGGTCGCGCCGAGTGTCCATGCCATGAGGCTTGCCGCCGCGAGCAGCGCTGCTCCCGTCGTCCCCAGCTGTGCGACGACCGCAGCGCCGATCGGGCCGAGGAGACTCAGGTCGGGATCGATGGCGCACATCACTCCGAGTCGGAACGCCTCGATCGGATTCACGAACGTCCAGATCACGAGCGTCGACTCAGGAACGCCGAACCGGATGAACGCAACGATCAAACCCAGGGTCCCAAAGACGACGAGCACCAGCCATCCGACGATACCGATCGTCGTGGCGCGCGCGCGTGACGGTGCGGCCGCGGAGACCGCGAGACCCAGTGCGACGAACACGAGCGCGAGGAGCACCACGAACCCGAACAGCGTCGCCACGAGACCTGCTGGCACGCCTCGGAGGACGGCTACAGCACCGGCGGCACCGAATCCGACGGTCAGCGAGAGGAGCATGGCGGCCGCCACGCCACCGAGCTTGCCCGCGTACACCTGTCCCGCCGAGACGGGTTGAGCGAGGAAATACTCGAGCGCGCCATTCTCACGATCCCCGGCAATCACCGCTGCCGCGGGAATGAGCGCCATCAGGGGCACGAAGAGAAGCGCCAAGTGAACGAGCCCCGTGAACGCCTTGGCGAAGCCACGGTAGCCGCCGATGGCGTCGCCCGCTCCGAACGCCGACAGGAGGAGCCCTCCACCCAAGAAAATGAAGAGGTTCGCGACGAACCAGCGAGCCTCCAGAGCCACACTGAGCTCGCGTCGGATCCAGATCGCGACGCCGGCGATCACGCCTCTGCCTCACTGCGCGCACCGAGCGCGCCTTCCAGGAGCTCGTGCAGCGACGGGGCCTCGGTCCAGAACTCCTCGATGGAGATCCCGGCCCGCCTGAGCTCGTGGAGGACCTCCCCGAGCACGGCCGCGTCCCCGCGGATGCCGACTGCCGTTCCATTGGCGCGCACGGCGTCGGCTCCGAACTGGGATCGGAGCCGTTCGTCCGCGCTGGCTCGCTGGGCTGGCGTCACGCGCACCCAGAGGGTGGCCTCCGCTCCGATTCGTCGCTTCAAGGTCGGAAGCGAGCCATCAAACATGACGTGTCCGTCGTGGAGCACGACGAGTCGGTCGGCGACCGCTTCGACGTCCATCAGCCGGTGCGAAGCCAGCAGCACCGTCGTTGTCCGGTCTACCTCGCTGAGAACCCGCAGAAACTCGCGCCGTGCCCGGGGGTCGAGGTTTGCCGTTGGCTCATCGAGCAGGAGGAGAGGCACGTCGTCGCCGAGGGCGAGCGCCAACAGCACCTTTTGCAGCATGCCACCCGAAAGCGCTTGCAGTGGCTTCGCCCCGTGCTCGTCGAGGGGAAGGCCGAACTGCTCCAGCCGCGCTGCCGCCACATCCCGGCTCGCGCCGCGGAGCGTGGTGAAGAACGCCACCACATCGGCGAGCGAGCCTTCGAACTGGGGCGCGCGCTGGGGAACGTATCCGAGCCGGGCACGTGCCTCTCGTCCGGCACTCCGTACGTCCACGCCAGCCACTTCGAGCTCACCCTCGAACGGAATCAGCCCCAGGAAGCACCGAATGAGCGTCGTCTTGCCCGCACCGTTCAAGCCGAGGATGGCTAGGCGCTCGCCGGCCTGCACGGTGAGGTCGATGTCGGCAAGCACCGGATGCTTCCCGAACGCCTTGCTGAGAGACCGCGCGAGAATCATCGAGCCGAGCGGAAGGGACGGCGGAGACGGGGGAGTGTGGCGGCTGCCAGCGCGGCCGCGACGAGAAATCCCACCGCCGCTAGGGGTGAGGGCCGCGGCGGCGGAGCCACGGTCGGCACGGCGGCCGCGCGCAGGAGGGGTGTCGAATCGGCAACGAGCGGCTCCGGGTTGAGAAGCGGGAAGGCCCGGCCAAGCAGGTCAACAACGGTCATCGCGAGGCCGCCATCGAAGAGCCGCAACGCCTCATGCTTGGCGAGCAGATCGTCAGAGAGCCGCTCGAACACGAACGGCGTGTCGCCCACCCCATCACCGTCGCGGTCGAAGCCGGCGTACTCCGACCATCGGTTCCCCGACCATCGATTGGCTAGAGCCGTCCCACCGCCGGTCACCGCCACTGGCTGCACGTTGTGCAGGAACTGATTCTGCTCAAACACGTTGTTCTGCACCGATGGAAGTGCGACTACCCCGACGTCGTTGAACGCGATCACGTTGCCGCGAAATCGATTCGTCACGCCTCGAGTGCTTGGTGAGTTGTCGATCGAGATACCGATCGTGTTCTTGACGAGCACGTTCGCTTCGGCGACCACCCGGTCGGCGTCTTTGAAGCCGAGACCACGTCCTGTGGTACCCCGTGCGTGGGCGAAGACGTTCCCACGGAAGACGATGTCGGTCGAGTACATGATGAACGCGCCGACGTGATTGCCGACGAACGTATTGCCCGTGAACTCGTTGTGGTGGCTGTACATGTAGTGGAGCCCGTACCGCCCGTCGATCACTTCGTTGTCTCGCACGCCCGTCCGATCCGAGAACCAGATCACGACGTCGCGGGTCCGCTCGACGCGATTGCCGGTGATGGAGCCCCCGTGACTGTACCACAGGCGAATCCCGTCGCCCCGAAGGGGAGCTGCCAGGTCTTTCCCCACCATGACGTTGTTGCGGATCACCGGCGCCTGACTCTCCTTCACGTAGACGCCGAAGAGTACGTCCTCGAAACGGTTGCCTTCGACCACGAGGCCGTGTGCCTCGGAGGCGAGAATGCCACTGTCCTCCCGTGACTGATCACGACCTGAAGACCGAATGGTGAACCCGCGGACCGTCGCCCGCGCCTCGATGGTGAGCACCGTGCCCTCGCCGCTTCCGTCGAGTATCGCTCCGGGCTCGCCCACGAGGGTGACCGGCTCGCGAATGATGAGATGCTCGCGGTACACCCCTGGTGCTACGAGGATCGTGTCGCCGGCCCCGGCGGCCTCGAGGGCGGCTGTCACTGAAGGGAAACCAGCAGGTCCGACAGTGAGGACGGCGGCCTGGAAAAGGACGGCGAGTGACGTCACGCCTTGGGCGATCTCCGGAAGCGGCGCCACTCGACGAGAGCGATCACGGGCCCGAGCATGCCGGCCACTCCCATCAAGATCGCACCGGATGCCGGCCAGCTGGATACGGAGAACTGACCGACCTGCGTCGTGCCGATGAACTTCGGAGTGAATGCGTCGATGCGGAGCGGCGCGTCCGGGGCAAGGTTCTGCCCATACTCGAACAACCAGTGCTGGAACGTATAGAGCATGACCACGCCGAACAGTACGAAATCCATCCACCCGAGCGCAGCGATCGGCATCCGGGCGACCAACACAGTGAGCATAGCGAAACCGACGAACCGCAGGATGAAGAACGGAATGAAGCGGAACTCGGGGAATTCGGCGGCGTCGATTTGGTGCATCCCGATGTAGTGGTTCAGGATGTTGATCTCTCGCACGTCGCCCCGCACGGTGGTCGGATAGATCTGCATCTCCAAGCCGTCCGGGTACTGGGGAGCGTGGAGCTGGATCTTCCACGTGGGAAGGAAGATGCACGGCACCATCGCGAGGGCCGCCGCGAGGAGCAGGGCTCGGCCGCTGAGGGACAGTTGGCCCTGGAAGAAATCCGTCAGGTTTTTCATTGGCTGGCTCGAAAGGTGGCGACGATGGTGGCGTGCGGGGAACCCCCGGCGCGCGCCTTCCCGCGCGCCGGGGCATCACCCGCCTCGTCAGTTCCTCGGTTCTACCAGGAGATATCCCGTCATCTCGAGGTGCAGCGCCGAGCAGAACTCGGTGCAGTAGAACGGAAAGACACCGGCCTGGTCGGCGATGAAGGTCGTCGTCTGCGCCTCGCCGGGCTCAAGGCTCAGGTTGATGTTGTGCTTCGCGATGCCGAACCCGTGGGTCGCCTCCCGCGCCTGCTCCACGTTCGTGATGTGGATGATCACGCGGTTCCCCTGCTGGACCCGGATGTACTCCGGGTTGAAGTGGCTCCGAATCGCCGTCATGTAGACGTGGACGTCGTTGCCGCGACGCTCGATGCGCTCCTGCCCCGGCTGGACGGCATCGGCGGCCAGCGACATCGTGGCCGGTGAGTAGCCGATTTCGGGGTAGACGAGCATCGGGTTCAGTTTGTCGGCCTTGATGATCTGAGCGTAGTGCGGCTCACCGATCCCGATCGGCATGTCGTAGAGAAGCTGCATCTGCTCGCCCGAGATGTCGATGAGTTGGAAGTTCTGAGGGTGCAGCGGGCCGACATTGGCAAAGCGGTCGATCGACCACTTGTTGAGTGACACCAGGTACTTCCCGTCTGGTGATTTCGTGTCGCCCTCGGCCGCGGCGAGGTGCCCGACGTTGTAGTGCACGTCGATCTGATCCACGACTTGCAGCGGGTTCAGGCTCCACTTGGTGACCTTCGTGTCGAGGAAGATGCTCGTATAGCCATTGCCTTGGTCGTCGAACTGCGTGTGCAGCGGCCCCAGTCCCACCTCGAGCTGCCCCTCGATGACGGAGTTGAAGTCGAGGATCTGAACGCCGTAGGAATCGGTGCCGCTGAAGGTCCCGGCGTCGATTGCAGCCTTGATCTTCTCCCACGAGTAGACCGTGACGTGTGGATCGAGCTTGCCGGACACGACGATGAACTGCCCATCCGGGGTCACGTCGGCGCCATGCGGGCTCTTCGGCTCGGGGACGGAGAACAGGATTCCCTCGGCGACGGCGGTCTCGAGCGTGATCACGTTCTGACCGCGGGCGCGTTGCGTCCTCCCAGCCGCCGCGAGCTCGGCCGCTCGCTCCCAGTTGATCACGTGCATGTAGTCCATGTCGTTCTGGGAGGCCCCCGCCTCGAACGGGGGGTTGCCCGCCTCAATGCCGCCGGTCGCCATCTCGGAGTTGAACGAGTTGAGGAAAAACCAACCGAACGACGGTCCCTTGCCGGCGTCGGAGAGATCATGCCAGTAGGGTGGAAGCTCCAGGGAGAACGACTGGCTCTGATCGATGCGGCCACTCTCGCGGTCGAATTTCCACATGGTCACGAGGCCACGATAGTCCTCAGCATACCGATCAGCGTCGGCATAGTCGGTCCAGAGCGGCACCGAGTATTGAGCGGCCTCGATGACGTACTCGGTGTTCGGCGTGACGAAGGCGCCACCATGATTCGTGCCCATATTCGGATTGGTCACGATCTGCTTCGTCTCGAAGTCTCGCAGATCGATGACAGCGATACGTGGATTGGCCTTGTCGTTGATGAAGAGGTACTCCCCGTCGTAGTCGCCGTCGGTTTCCGAAAGAGACGGGTGGTGGGTATCGCCCCACGAGAGATCGCGCCCACCCATGCGGGCCGTCTCCATCAGATCCTTGTGCTCGTCGGCACCGGTGGCAAACCCCTGCCACGGCTCCGGTGTGAATGCCGCGATGACCTTGAGGAGTCGCATCGATGGCACACCGATCACGACGACCTGGCCTGAGTGGCCGCCGGAGCCGAACATGATGTATTCGTCCAGCCTGCCCGTCGGCTGATACGTCTTGAGTGCGGCCACGACGTCCGCGTCAGTCAGCCCTCGCTCGCGGGCGATCGATCCCACGTCCGCACCGCCGCCCGGCGCAGCGCAGGACTCGAAACCGACCGCGAAGACGAGCCCGGCGAAGACAGCCACACCGGCTCCGAACACCATCCGCTTCAATCGCATGGAAACGCTCCGTGTAAAACGCTCATCGAACGAAGAACCGCCACCACGCGACGCCGGTGGGGCGGCTGTCTCACTGCGACTCGCGCCGCAGGTACTCGTATAGCGCTCGCGCATCGTCGACGCTGACCCCCATGTTCGCCATCGGAGTCGCATACTCGGCGAGGAGCGCTCGCGCGGTCGAATCAGTCCTGAGCATCGAATCGGGGTTGCTGATCATCGCAATCATCCATTCGTACGACCGCCGCTCCGTCACCCCCTGGAGATCGGGACCGGTCAGTCTCTCACCGATCTTGTGGCAGCCCACGCAGGCCTTCGTCTGGAAGAGCTCCGCCCCCTGGTCGGCGAGGGCGGCGTCGATCGGGCCACTCGGTGCCGGGGACGCCGCAGGCGCTGCAGCAGCCGGCTCCGGCGGAGGCTCTGCACGCTGATCCGCCGCCGGCTGCTCGCCTGCACATGCGTGCATGCCAGTCAATACCAAAGCGGTCGCAAGACCACGATTCATGAATCGCTCCATGTCATTGCGCTGCACTTGTCACCCCCTGTGCGCGACCCGGGGCGGCGTGGCAAGGCCATTGCGCCAGCCCCAACGAAAACGATATAATCATGAAGTTATCGTGAAAATTGCCCGAGCAAACGTGAAGGTAGAGACAAATGCCGCGCTCGCAAACACTAAGGGATCGATGCTATCGGGTACCGCTGAATACGCGCTGAGGGCCGTCGTCCACATCGCCAGAACCCCCGGCGAGCGGCCCATCACCGCCAAGGAGCTGTCGCGAGCGGTAGGGGTCCCGCGCAACTACCTGGGCAAGGTACTGCACGAGCTGGTTCGAGCCGGGGTGCTCCGCTCCACGCGAGGCAAGCTTGGCGGTTTCCGCCTCGCCCTCCCGCCCGGTGAGCTGTCACTCGTGCAGATCGTCTCGCTGTTCGACCCGATCGGCGAGCGACGGCGGTGTCTGCTCGGCAGGCCGGAATGCAGTGAGGTCAATCCATGCCCCATGCACCATCGCTGGAAGGAAGTCGCCGAGCAGATCTCTCGCTTTTTCAGTGAGACGACGCTCGCCGACGTGCTTGCGAACGGCTCGCTCTCCCCCGGGTAGGGTCGGCCCCCGAGACACGTCACCTTGCTTCAACCCTCGCTAGAGGGTCATTCTCCCCGGAGTGCCCGGCGCGCCCGCAGTCGTGCGCTAGCTCTTTCCACCACGCGAGTGGACCCATGCGCTGGACTCGAATCGCAGGAGTTGGCCGCCACGTGCCCGAGCGAGTCGTGACCAATCACGACCTCGAGGCGCTGATGGACACGACCGATGCGTGGATCCAAGAACGCACCGGCATCAAACAGAGGCACTTCGCCGAGCCTGGGACTGGTTCCGCCGACCTCGGTGCAGCGGCGGCTCGAGCTGCCCTCGTCGATGCTGGTTGGGAGGTGGGGGACGTCCAGTTCATCGTCTTTGCCACGCTCTCCCCAGACATGTTCTTCCCCGGCAGCGGTGTGTTGCTCCAGCGAGAACTGGGTCTCGACGGGATCGGCGCGCTCGACGTGCGCAACCAGTGCACGGGCTTCATTTACGGACTCGCTGCCGCGGACGCGATGATCCGAGTCGGGATGTATGACCGCATGCTCCTCATCGGTGCAGAGGTGCACTCGGCTGGCCTGCGCATGGATACGAAAGGCCGAGACACCGCGGTCCTGTTTGGTGACGGCGCCGGTGCGGTCTGCCTCGAAGCCACCGACGCCACCGACGGCAGCCGTCTGATCCGGCACAGGCTGCATGCCGATGGGCGGCACGCGGAGCAACTCTGTCTGGTGGCGCCCGGTTGCCGGCACCGTCCGTTCATTACGAAGGAGATGATCGACGAAGGGCTCACCGTGCCGCACATGAACGGCCGCGAGGTCTTCCGCAACGCCGTGACGCGGTTCCCCGAAGTGATCATGGAAGTGCTCACGGCAGAGGGTATCGAAAAGGAGGACCTCGACGTCGTGATCCCACACCAAGCGAACCTCCGCATCACCGAGGCCGTACGTCAACGCGCCGGCCTCCCCGAGGAGAAGGTGGTGAGCAACATCGAGCGCTATGGCAACACGACCGCAGCCAGCATACCGATTGCCATGAGCGAGGCGGTCGAAGATGGTCGCGTGCACCGTGGGAGTCTCGTCTGCCTCGCGGCGTTCGGGTCGGGGTTCACGTGGGGAGCTTCCCTTTTGCGGTACTGAGCGCACCGTGCATGGTGGTGAGAGAGTCGCCGACGTCCTAGCGCGCCAAGGCGTCGGCGTGCTATTCACCCTCTGTGGCGGCCACATCTCGCCGATCCTCGTGGCCGCGAACGCGCGCGGCATCCGGATCGTTGACGTGCGGAACGAGGCGACCGCCGTCTTCGCAGCCGACGCGCTCACCCGGCTCAGCGGGCAACCAGGTGTCGCTCTCGTGACGGCTGGCCCGGGCGCAACGAACACGATCACCGCGCTCAAGAACGCACAGCTCGCACAGTCTCCTGTGGTCCTACTCGTTGGCGCGGCGCCCACGACGCTCCGGGGTCGGGGCGCACTCCAGGACATCGACCAGCGGGCCCTCTTCCGACCCCATGCGAAGAGCACGACGTCGGTACACCGCGTGGCCGATCTCGCGCCCGCCCTCGAGCGGGCATTCGGCACCGCTGCGAGCGGGATCCCCGGTCCGGTAGTCCTCGAATGCCCGGTGGACCTGCTATACGACGAGTCGACCGTGCGATCCTGGTATGAGCGGGCTTCTGCGGGCCGCTCGATCGGCGCAAGCCTCCAGCGCTGGTATCTCTCGAGGCACGTCGACCGCTTGTTCGCCGGGTCCGATCAATCCACTACCCGCCCCATCCGGCCCGTCGGCCGGGCGTCACGAAGTGACGTCCGCCGAGCCGCCCGTCTCCTGTCGCGCGCGTCTCGGCCGGTGCTCCTCGTCGGCAGCCAGGCGACGCTGGCGACGGAGCGGCTCGATGCGCTGACCGCTTCGATCGACGCGCTTGGCATTCCCGTCTATCTGTCCGGCATGGCGCGCGGGCTTCTCGGGACGGCGCATCCTCTGCACCTCCGGCACCACCGGACGGAGGCGCTCCGCGAGGCTGACGTCGTGATTCTCGCCGGCGTTCCGTGTGATTTTCGGCTGAACTACGGCCGTCGCATCTCCAGACGGGCGGCGCTGATCGCCGCCAATCGAAGTGTACGCGACCTCAATCTCAACCGACGCCCGACCGTCGGAGCGGTCGCGGATCCGGCTCGTTTCGTGGAGCGAATCGCGGAAGCACGGCGCGCCCGGGAGGGCTCATGGACCCCGTGGCTCGAGGCGTTGCGGCAACGGGACCGCGACCGTGATGTCGAGATCTCACAGATCGCCACCGAGCCGACGGAGTTCATCAATCCCGTGGCGCTGTGCCTGGAGCTCGAACGCTCGATCGGCCCCGAGGCGGTCATCGTAGCAGATGGCGGAGACTTCGTCGCCACGGCGTCTTATGTCGTCCGGCCACGCGCACCTCTCTCGTGGCTCGATCCGGGTGTATTCGGCACGTTGGGCGGCGGGGGCGGCTTTGCTTTGGGTGCACGCCTCGCGCGACCCGATGCCGAAATCTGGATCGTCTACGGCGACGGTTCCGCCGGGTACAGCTTGATGGAATTCGATACGTTCGCACGGCACGGCGTTCCCGTCGTCGCGGTGGTGGGCAACGACGGTGGGTGGACACAGATCGCGCGTGAGCAGGTTCCCCTCCTGGGCGATCCGGTCGGAACGGTGCTGGCCCGCACCGCATACGAGCGGGTGGCCGAGGCGTGCGGCGGATTGGGGCTCAGGGTCGACCGCCTCGACGATGTGCCTCGTGTTCTGGCGGAGGCGCGCGCGGCGGCGCACGCCGGCCGGCCGGTGTTGGTCAATGCGATGATCGGCCGGACGGAGTTCCGCAAGGGTGCCATTTCGATGTAGCGTGTCGATCGACTGAGCACTCTCTCACCTCAGCCGAGTTCGCTTTACTCCAATTGCTGACTACACCGATAGAGCGAGCTGGGGCTTTTCCACCGCCACTGCCCTGTGAGGCTGTTGATTTTTTGCATCCAGGGGCCAAACGATTGATAGATCATCGTACAATGGTGGTGGAACGCCGGCCACGCTGGTGTCGTGGGCACCCGTTCGCCTGCATGGTACCAAATGACCTGAGGCGTGTGTGGCAGGATGGTAGCCAGATCCGACATCGTTTCGAGCTTCCGGTGGATTATGCGCTGCGGACCGTAGAACTCCATTCGTAGTTCCGGCGTCCCGTAGAGGAACGGGCTCGGACCCAAGGAGTAGAACTCGAAATGTTCGGGATACTCGCGATAGATGAATTTGTGAATCGCCACTTCGATGCGCGGGACACGGAGGCTGCCACCTACGAGTGCCAGGAGATTGATGGCGGCAAACACGTAGAACGCCAAGCGCACCCATCTCGCATGACCGAGGAAGGGATTGTCGCGGTCTCCGGCCGAGTACCACGAGCGAGGGATGAGGAACACGAACATCGCCAAGGCAAGGTGGGTGACCGGCGTGAGGAACCGCAGCTCCTTGTGTGCCAACACGACGTGCACCAGCACGAACAAACCTGCCGTCCAGGTAAGCAGATTCCGCGGTCGACTGATACAGAAAAGGACTCCCGCGCCTAGGAGAAGGATGCCCATCGGTTGGAGCGGCACGCCGAGGAAGTAGTAATACCACGGCTCAGTTCCAAAAGTGGCCGCTCGGCCCTCGAGTAAGTTGCTCTGGAGGTAGTTCCACGGTGTAACCCCGAATGCGCCGTAGCCCCACCAGTCGATCAACAACCCTACGCCCACCGTCGCGAGGATTGCCGTGCCACCGACAACGAGCTTGCGGAACGGCGTTCGAGAGATCAGCACCATCCACAGGCCGAGCGCGGCGATCACGATGCCCATTTGGTAGCGAAACTCGAAGCTCAGTCCCAACAAAAGGCCGGACAATGCCAGACCCGAGTACGTGAAGACCATTGGTCCCACGAACGGCTCGGAGGATTCGTGCTGCCGCAGGACGAGATTCCGATCGCGCCTCAGTAGGAACAGCGCCGAGAGCCCCAGGAGCAAGAATATCGACGCAAAGTTCTCGGAGGACGTTCGGGTATGGAGCGTGGGGAAGAACCAGTACAGGCCAAAGATGATGGCTAACCATTTTCGTTGTGCATCGAGAGGGAGCCATTCGGCGATCGTGATGCAGAACAGGGCGGTGGCGAGAATGCCCAGAATCGCGGACCCCAGCCGCAAGAGCCGATCCTGGTGAAACGGATTCTCCAGGCCGACGGCCTCGAACCCGGTGAGCGCGGCGGCATAGAGAGCTGGCTGGATCCACGGCCTAACGCGCTCGCGGTACTCCCATGGCAAGCGATGCTCGTTGACGGGACGCGTCTTGAACCGGGCGAGCTCCAACGTCTGGAAATGTTGGTCCGGCTGGTAGAAGGTGGTTTGGACGAGGGCCGCGAGAACGTAGAACACCGCCCCGATCGAAAAGTAGCGGACCAGGTAGCGCTTGAATCCCGGGTCAATGCGCAGGGCAGTTGCTATCATGCTCGTGAGGAGGCAGCGGCTTGGGGCGCAGACCTCCCTTGCGGGCGATCCGCCACGCGATTCGCACTCGAGGTTTGCCCCCAGATGGTGGGGGATGATACCCTGGACCGGACGACTAGCAAGACCTCCAGCATCTCCCGGGGCGTAAGGGTCACCAGGACTCGCGGAATGCTCGCGTACACGGCACCGTGTCCCGGTTGTCGCGGAGGTGGGCACCGACGGTGGGTGGACACACCTCGCACGGGAGCAAGTTCCCTCTGATGATCGGGCGGATGGAGTTCCGTGAGGGTGCCATTTCGATGTAGCGTGTCGATCGACTGGGAGCGTTCTATGCATCGGCCTTGGTTATGGATCTCAATCGCAGTTGTCACGTTGCCCGTCGACGCGCCGGCGCAATCGGGCCGCACATCGGCGCCGGCGAAGCAAGCGATGGTATCGACTGCGCACTTTCTCGCCTCGGCCGTGGGCAATCGGGTCCTCGAAGAGGGTGGCAACGCGGTTGACGCGGCGGTCGCGACCGCGTTTGCGCTGGCCGTCGTGCACCCGGCCGCCGGGAACATCGGGGGCGGCGGTTTCCTCGTCTATCACGGAGCCGACGGTCTCGTGACGGCATTCAATTTCCGAGAAAGAGCTCCCTTGGCTGCCACCGAGCGGATGTATCTCGATGAGAGAGGTGAGATTCGGAACAACACGAATCATGAAGGGCTCCTCAGCGTCGGGGTGCCGGGTACCGTGGCCGGCCTCTGGCTCGCACATCGCCGCCTGGGCAGCAAGCCGTGGCGAGCACTCGTTCAGCCCGCGATCGAGCTCGCCGAGCAGGGGTTTCCCTCGTCCTGGGCAACGCAGAGAATGCAGGAATGGCTGGTGGAGAACGGCGACTCGTTCCCGTCGACGGCCCGAGCGTTTCTCAAGAACGGCACGTCCCCCTATGAGCCCGGCGAGGTATGGAAGCAGCCCGACCTCGCCAAGACCCTTAAGCGTATCCGGAAGGACGGCCACGACGGGTTCTACAGGGGGACAACGGCGAGGTTGATCGCCGATTTCATGCGAGCGCACGGGGGGCTGATCACCGAGGAGGACCTCGCAGCTTACACAGCGGTGGAAGTGGCCCCCATCCACGGAACGTTCCGCGGCCACGACGTCTACGCCATGTCACCGCCGAGCTCCGGTGGAGTGGCGCTCGTCGAGATGCTGAACATCCTCGAGGGCTACGATCTGAAGTCCATCGGCCACAACACCGCTGTCTACCTCCACCTGCTCACTGAGGCCATGCGCCGCGCGTTCGCTGACCGTGCGCAACATCTCGGTGATCCCGATTTCAACCCGGAGATGCCCGTCGCTCGACTGACGTCCAAGGCATATGCCGCCGAGCTCCGCGCGGGCATCGATCCCTACCGTGCGTCGACCAGCGACGCGCAGCGGTTCAACGACCTTGCCGAGGGCGACCATACGACCCATTTCTCGGTGGTGGACCGTGACGGTAACGCGGTCGCGCTCACCTACACGCTCGAGTATGGCTATGGTTCTCGCATCGTCGTCGAGGGAGCGGGATTTCTTCTCAACAACGAAATGGGAGACTTCAATCCCGTTCCCGGATTGACCGACTCCACAGGGATGATCGGGACGCGGCCGAACCTCGTCGAGCCAGGCAAGCGCATGCTATCCAGCATGACGCCAACCATCGTGGCTAGGGACGGCCAGCCGGTGCTCGTACTTGGGAGTCCTGGTGGGCGGACGATCATCAATACCGTTCTTCAGGTCATCCTCAATGTGCTCGAGCATGGGATGGACGTGGCCGATGCGGTCGAGGCGGGCCGAATCGACCACGAATGGCTTCCCGACGTGACGACTTTCGAGCGGTGGATGATCTCTGCCGATACCCGTCGACTCTTCGAAGCCATGGGGCATCGTGTGCGGGTCGGCGGCAGGCAGGGGAGTGTGATGGCGATCTACATCGACGAGGAGGCCGGTTTGCTGTTCGGGGCGGCAGACTCGCGAGACTTCAACGCGCGCGCAGTCGGCCACTGACCGCGAATCGCCTTCAGACCCCGCCCAGCGTCAGATGCAGGCCGGCTCACCTTCAACGTTGGAAAGACCGCCAGGGCCTGCGACCTGGCCTCCAGCGATGAAGATCTCGCACGACCGCGTCGGCGCGCTGGCGTGCGTTGCTGTTGCGTTCCACCCAGCCCCCGCAACCACGATCGCGCCTACGATCGTCACGTTTGCCGACGGTACGAACCCTGTTGCGGGGTCGGGTGCCGCTACGCCGCCCGCCGGGTTGCTGGCATTCACTGCCGCGTAGGCACCGAAATCGGAAAGGTGCGTCTCCTGCAGGGTAGCGAGATTCCGCAGATCGGACTTCATGGCGGCGACGTGTGCCTTCTCCCTGACGGTCGCATACTTCGGAATCGCGAGGGCGGCCAAGGTGCCGATGATGACCACGACGATCAAGAGCTCGATGAGCGTGAACCCATTGCGGTGCACCACGGCCTGCCTCCCGAGATCTGCGTCACATGCGACTCGACGTCGGCACGATTGGAGAGGGAGCAACGCTCATGCCGTCCAACATGGGCAAAGCCACGTCGACGATGTGCCAGTTGTCCGTGGTGGGTAAGCCTTTTCGTTCCCCTCCGCACGACCTGTGGAGCAGCTCGCTTTCCGCTCCGACGAGCCATCGCTGCGTCGATGCAACACTTCCTGAAGGGGTGACGCAGCGACGCCTCTCGTGCCTCGGCGAGGCGTCGGCGAGAGGCGATCTTCAGGCAGGTGCGTTGCGGCCAGGTGGGAGACGCCCGAGCTTCGAGGCGCCGCGAAACGAAGGCGGCGGGAGCATCGCCCCCGCCGCCCTGCCTTGCTCTTGCTGGACTTGGCCCTCAGCTACGGACCAGAATCAAGAATCTCGAAGGCCCCCAGAATCCCCGTGGCGACATGATTCGGATCTCGCCACGCACCTTCCCCTCGCGCACCGACGCCGAATCGGCAAAGCTCGTATTCTGCCGGGTCACGATCCGGTACTCCCGCTCGCCGTCGGGCAGGAGGATCACCGTCTGGCCGACGATGTCGATCGGAGTGAAGGCGTCGAGGTTCAGCTCACGCGCGGGCTCGAGCCACTTGCTGCCGAAGAAGAGGAACTTCGACCCCTCTTCCACTAGCACTCCCTGCTTGATCAACTCGTCTTTCGTGCCGGCCACGTAGTAGGCCGTGTTCTGATAGGTGGTCATGTTGAGCACGGTATCAGACAGGGCCGCCGCGGTCATCGTGAGTGTGTCGACGCGACCCGCGAGGGTGGTGATCTCGCCCTCTTGCTGCTCGATGATCCCCAGGAGCTCGGCCTCACGCTGCGCGAGGGTCTCCTTGAGATTGGCGAGCGACGCTTCGTACTCGCTCACCTGTGCCAAGAGTCGCGTCTCGTTCCGAGACAGCGCTCGGATGCGCTGTTGTGCCTTCGCGAGCTGTGCCTCGGCTTCGTTGAGCCGGGTCACGGCGAGCTGGATCCGCTCGAGAGCAGCCTGTCGCTCCACCCGCTCGCGCTGGGCGCCGGGTGCCCCGATCTCCCCACCCTCGGCCACAGGCGGGGTCAGATCGCTCACGGATGCCAGTTCTGCATTGACGTCGGTCACGAACTTCATCGTTTCGAGGACCTCGCCCAGCAGGCTGTCCTTTTCGACGGCGAGCGAATCGCGCACCGCCACTGCCTTCTCGTATTGCTTCTTGCTGACACAACCCGCTGCGGCCAGCGCGAGGAGCACGACCGTCAGCCCACGTGCTGCGTTGCCCATCCTGCCCATGTGACTCGCCCTCTCGAGAGTGTCGCGGCCGGAGCGTCGCGCCGACTGCGCGTACCGCTCGGCCGCAAGAGGAGAATCTAGGCACCGCAAGGCTTTGCGGCTGTGAACTGCATCACGCCCAAACCCCGTGTTTCGGCACCTGAAGATCCTTTCACCGGCGCTTGGCGCCGGCGTCACAGTGCCCGTCGTATCCGTGTATAGCTGGGTGTCGAAGGTCCGGGTGGGTCCAGCACCAATGCATGCTCGTCAATGACCGGAGGGAGCCATGTGGGGCCAGCAACTCAGGGACTATCTCGATCGCGAGGGTGTGAGATACATCACGCTGCACCACTCGCCCGCGTACACGGCACAGGAGATCGCGGCGTCCGCGCACGTCCCCGGCAGAGAGATGGCGAAGACCGTGATCGTGAAGTTGGACGGCAAGATCGTGATGGCGGTCCTTCCGGCGTCCTATCGGGTCGTGCCCGACATGCTGCGCGAGGCTACGGGGGTCCACGACGTCGAGCTCGCCCAGGAGCAAGAGTTTGCCCACCTCTTCCCCGGCTGCGAGAAGGGAGCCATGCCGCCATTCGGCAACCTCTACGGCCTCGAGGTGTACGTGGCGGATTCTCTCGCCGACGATGACGAGATCGCCTTCAATGCGGGCTCGTTCACCCAGCTACTGCGGATGGCGTATCGAGATTATGAGCGCTTGGTCAAGCCAAGGGTGCTTCGATTCGCTACGAAGGTCTGAGCCGGCCGCGGCGCGTGCCGTCGTTCTGAGCCGCATCGGAGACGGGCACCGCCGTCACGCTGATTCCCCGGGTTCCAGAGCCGCGATGTAGGGGAGCGTGCGGTAGCGATCATCGTAGTCCAGGCCGTACCCCACAACCCAGCGATCGGGAATCTCGAACCCCACGTAGTCCAACGGGACCTCAACCTCCGTACGGCTCGGCTTGTGGGTGAGGACACAGGTCTTGAGAGACGCCGGCCGGCGTGCTCGCAACATCCTCAACAGGTAGTCGAGTGTCCTTCCGCTGTCGACGATGTCTTCGACGATGAGGACGTGCCGACCGGCGATGTCGGCTCGAAGGTCCAGCACGAGACGCACGCCTCGCGAGCGCTGCGAGCCCCGCGCGTAACTCGCCAGCGCGATGAAGTCCACCCGACAGGGGACCGTGAGCTGCCGGGAGAGGTCGGCGAGGAATATGAAGGCGCCGCGGAGGACCCCCACGAGCAGGAGCTCGTCAGCGCCATCGTGGTCGCGGGAGATCTCGTGGGCAAGCTCGGCCACGCGCTGGACGATTTGCTGTTCGCTGATCAACGGAGAAGGATTCGTCATGGTCGGAGCAATCTGACCTGTCGCGCCGTCCGGCGCCATGCTATCCTCCCTCGCCATGGCCATCGCACGTAGCTTCCTACTCCGCGCGGCGAGCAGCCAATGGCTCGCGGCTCAGGTCACAAAGAGAGCGTTCACCCGCCGCGCTGCGCTCCGGTTCATGCCCGGCGAAGACGTCGGCTCGGCGCTTGAAGCGTCGGGCGCTCTGGCAGGTCAAGACATTGGCACGATTCTCACCCAATTGGGCGAGAACGTGACCACGCCCGGTGAGGCGGCCGCGGTTCGCGAACACTACCAGGACGTCATTGAACAGATCGCCGAGCGTGGGCTGCCGTCGCAGATCTCCGTGAAGCCCACGCACCTCGGACTCGACATCGCGTTTGACGCGTGCCTCGCGCACATCAAGGCGCTCGCCGAGCAGGCGGCCGCCACGGGTCAGCTGTTGTGGATCGACATGGAGGACTCGCGGTACGTCGAGCCGACACTCGAGCTATACCGTGAGCTCCGCACTGCCGACGCCAATGTAGGGGTCTGCCTGCAAGCCTATCTCCGCCGCACTCCGGACGACCTCAAGCGTCTCCTCCCGCTCGAGCCCGTCATCCGGCTCGTCAAGGGAGCCTACAACGAGCCGGCAGCCGTGGCCCTGCCGGTAAAGCGCGAAGTGGATGAGCGGTTTTTCAAGCTCGGTCGGAGGCTGATGGAGCATTCCAAGAAGGGGCGCTCGTCCGTCGTGTTCGGCACGCACGACCTGAAGCTGGTCAAACGATTGCGCGAGGAGGCTCGCCGACTCGAGTGCGATGCCGGGACCTATGAGTTCCACATGCTCTATGGGATCAAGGCGCGTGCGCAGAAGACTCTCGCCCAAGAGGGCGAACGCGTTCGTGTCCTCGTCAGCTACGGCAGTGCGTGGTTCCCGTGGTACATGCGCCGTCTCGCCGAGCGGCCGGCGAACGTGTGGTTCGTCGTACGGAGCTTCTTGCTGCCCTGACCCTCCCCGGCGCCGGGTCTCGCACCTTCCCGCACCAACTAGTGAAGAATCCTTCCTTCCTCTTTCACGCGCCACTCATCGGCTAACCGCGGCGTTAGAGGTGTGGCCCGCGTAGGAGGACGCCATGTCAGGCGGCTACAGTACGGAGCTCTGGCTCTCACGGGCCGACGAGCTTCACGCACAGCACGAACGACAGCATCACATTTGGGAGGAGCTCCGCTGGGACCCGCTTCTCGATGCGGGGAACATCACCGTGGAGGTCGATGGCTCCAGCGTGACGCTGGGGGGCACGGTGCCGAGCTATGCGGAGCGCCTTGCTGCCGAACACGCGGCGAAGCACGTACACGGCGTTCGAGACGTCAAGAGCCGCCTCGAGGTCGTGTTGCCCGACGACCGCGTGCGACCGGACGATGAGCTGGCGGAGGCTGCGAGCCGGGCGCTGGCTTGGGACGTCCGCGTCCCCGACACATTGATCGAGGTCCAGGTCGCCAGCGGTGTGTTGACCCTTCGGGGCACGCTGGCGCTCGAAGCGCAGCGGCTGGCCGCTCAGGACGCCGTGCGCAACCTCGTAGGTCTGCGTGACCTGATCGACCTGATCGCCATTGCGCGGGGCGCCGCACAGGTCGACTTGAAGCGGCGCATTGAGACGTCGCTCAGGCGGCACTCCGAGTTGCGGGGAGATCGCATCCGCGTGGAGGCGCGCGAAGGCAACGTGGTGCTGCGAGGAACGGTGAGGTCGCTGGCGGAGCGGGAAGAAGCTGAGGAGGCCGCTAGGACGGTACCAGGAGTAGCCGGGGTCGACGATGACCTCGAAGTGCTCCCGTGAGCCGTTCGAGCAAGAACGCTTCAGGTAGGTTTCATGGGGCGTTCAGAATCGAGACGGTAAGTTGAGAATGCCGTAGGGGCTCGGACGGACAGCAGGGTGCCCTCCCGGGGGCATCTGCGGGGCTCGGTCCCGAGCCGGCCTCACGAGAGCGGATGTTCGTCTCCGCTCGTCCGGGCCCTACGGCAGCCTTCTGGGTGGGCATGCTCCGGCTGGCGGCAACGCGGCCGGAGCGTTTTCTTCCCGGCAATATGGACCTGCTGACTCCCAACCCGACCGCTACCGAACTCGCTGCCGCCTTCCTTCAGGCCGCGATCGTCCTCGGCCTCGCCTCGCTCTGCCTCCTTCTCTACCAGCGCTACCGCAAGGCGTACCTCGGCTACTGGGCGCTCGCGTGGCTCGTCTACGCCCTCCGGCTCGGCGCCATCATCAGCTTCCTCGCGACAGCGGGCCGGGTGTGGCTCTTCTGGCATCAGGTTGCCACCGGATGGACCGCGCTCGCGCTCCTTTGGGCGGCACTCGTCTTCTCGCGGCAGCTCAAGTGGCGGATGCGGTACTTACCGATCGCCCTGTTCCCGCCCGTTTGGTCCTATGTCGCGATCTACGAGCTAGACAGCTTCATGCTCGCCGCCGCGCCGGCCGTCGCCTTCCTCAGCACGGCCACCTTGTGGACAGCCTGGGTCTTTCTGCGCCATTACGGGAGGGCAAAGTCCACCGCGGCGCTCGTGGCCGCTGTGACGCTCTTCTTCTGGGCCCTCCATCACTTGGACTACCCGTTCCTGCGCGCGCAGGGCGCCTGGAACCCGTGGGGCTACTACCTCGACATCGTATTCGTCCTCGGCCTCGGCGCGAGCATCCTCCTGCTCATCGTCGAGGACCTCGACCGAGGCCTGCGCGCGTTGTCGGAGATGTCACGCGATCTGCAGCGTGGTGGGCGCGAGCGCGACGTGCTCGGCGCGCTGCTCGAGCGCGCGCTCACACTCCCCGCCGTCCACGGAAGTGCGATGTACGCTCGAGGACGCGATGGTGCGGTCTGCCTCCGCGGCGCAGGTGCGTGCTCGACGTGGTCGGGGACGGAGCCGACGGGCGAAGCCGGACGGACGATCGTTCGCGTTCTCGATGCGGGGCAGCCGGAAGTGGCTCGTGACTGGCCCGGGGCCCGTCCACCAGATGCCGAGGCTCACGCGTTCGCCGCCGTGCTGCCGGTCCTTCAAGGCTCGACCGTTGCCGGGGCCCTGGTCCTCGTGTGCGCCGCGCGCGATCCCTTTGCCGCGCTCGACACCAGTTTTTTGGTCGCCCTCGGCCAGCACGTCGGGGCGGCCCTCGCCAACACGGATCTGACGCAGCGCCTCGAAGCTCGCACGGCAGAGCTCGAACATCTCGCAACCCGCATGGTCGAGCAGCATGAGGAGGAGCGTCGCCGTCTGTCGCGAGAGCTCCACGACGAGACGGCGCAGGTCTTCTCGGCGGTGAAGCTCCAACTCGGTGTGGCGCGCGAGGCCGCGCCGCCGGATCTGGCGCCCCGTCTCGCGCGAGCCCTCGAGCTGGTCGACACAGGGATCAGGAGCATCAGGGCTGTGACCCAGTCGCTCCGGCCCTCCCTTCTCGACGACCTCGGCCTGTTGCCGGCCCTCCGAGCGCTGGCTACCGACTTCGCCAACCGCAGCGGTGTCGGCACCACGTTGGACGCGCCTGTGGATCTCCCCTCACTCTCACCGGAGGCGGAGCTGGCCCTCTTCCGAGCCCTCCAGGAGGCTCTCGCCAATGTGGGTCGACACGCCAAGGCGGGGTCGGTGCGCATCGGGCTCGCCGCACGCGACGGGACCGTGACGCTGACGATCGCTGATGACGGCCGCGGCCTGGCACCAGAGATTGAGCCGTTCGCCAACGGGCGAATGGGACTGGTTGGAATGCGCGAACGAATCACCGGACTCGGCGGAACCGTCGAGATCGGCGATGGTCCCAGCGGCGGCGTCCGCGTGGTCGTGTCGCTGCCGTCTCACGGCGGAGGTGGCCCGTGACCGATGTTCCGATCCGGGTGCTCGTTGCCGACGATCACGCGATCGTACGCGAAGGTATCCGTCACGTCCTCGAGGCCGTCCCGGGCATAACGGTGGTGGCCGAGGCCGCGACGGGCGCTGAGGCGTTGACGCAGGTTCACGCACACACGCCTGACGTTGCACTCCTCGACATCACGATGCCGGAGAAGTCGGGCATCGAGGTGGCTGCGGAGCTGCGCTCGATGGCGCCCGCGGTCGCCGTTCTCATCCTCTCGATGCACGACGAGGGAGAGTATGTGCTCGAGGCGTTTCGGGTCGGTGCGCGGGGCTATGTGCTCAAGGACGCGACGCCAACCGAGATGCGAGATGCTGTGCGAGCAGTCCACGCGGGAGAGACCTTCTTCAGCCCGGCGGTCGCAGCCCGTCTCACCGAGGGACTGCGAGAGGCGCGTGAGCGAGAGCGCCGGCAGTCGGCCGTTGAGCAGCTCACTGCCCGGGAGCGAGAGGTTCTGGTGGGAATCGCCGACGGACGGACCAATAAGGAGATCGCGACCCGCTTGGGGATCAGTCCTCGGACCGTCGAGAGCCATCGGGAACGCCTCATGAAGAAACTCGGCATTCGCACCGTGGCTGGACTGACAAAGCTCGTGCTGGAAAGCGACGCGCCCCCGGAATAGCGCTCCGTATCAGTACGGAGTCTCTGCTGCGTAGCAAACCGGATTCCTCATTCCCCTGGCAGAATCTACCTTGTCTTTGTCGTAATTAGGCCGCCGCACGGCATGAGTGGACCCGCCGACCGCGGGACTGCGGTGGCGCCTTTCTCACCTCCACGTTGGAACGACACATGTCCACCCATCGTCGGACCATCACTGCGCAACGTTCGGGCCTCCGTCGTCGTGCCACTACGTCGCTCGCGCTGGTCGCCCTGGCCTGCGTGACCGTCACCCCACTCGCGGCCCAGTCAAAGGAGCAGGCCGACACGGTGAAGCGCGACCAGGGACGGGCATATCTCCTCGACCCCGTGAACGTGACAGCTACGCGATCGGAAAAGCGGATTTTCGAGACGCCTGCGCCAGTCAGCGTGTTCGACCGGGACGCGATTCGTGATCGTGCCCCCAACACGGTGAGCGATCTGTTCCGGGGCTTGGCGGGCCTCGACGTGACCGGAGTTGGCACGAACCAAGTGCGCCCAGTGATTCGCGGGCAGCGTGGTCAACGGCTCCTCCTCGTGCAGGATGGTATGCGCCTCAACAACACGCGGCGTCAGCAAGACTTCGGTGAACTGCTCGGCCTCATCGACGTCGCGATGGTCGAGCGCGTCGAGGTCGTCCGCGGCCCGGCGTCGGTGCTCTACGGAAGCGACGCGATCGGTGGGGCCGTGAACGTGATCACGCGCACCCCGGAACGCCCTGGCCTGCACGGCTCAGCGGCCTACCGATTCTCCAGCCCCGACAATCAGAACCGACTCGCAGCAACGGTCGCCGGCCGATTCGGCCGATTCGGGGTGCTGGCGAGCGGCTCGCTCCGGCGCACGGATCCCTACGATGCGCCCGCGGGCTCGTTCGGCGAGATTGCACTCGCCGGTGACACCCGAGTTGAGGACACCGGTGTCGAAGACCAGAGTGCAGAGCTGTTTGCCAGCTACGACATTGCCGCGCGTCAGCAAGTCTCACTGCGCTTTTCGCACTACGCGGCCGACAACGCTGGCTTCGGCTTCGTAGATCCTGAGGCATATGCGCCCGAGCTGCCGGAGGTCAGGATCCTCTACCCATTCCAGCGCTTCAACAAGATCTCGGCTACGTACGATGCCGCTGGCGTTCGCACGGCAATCGCCGACCGACTCCAGGTGCTCGCGTACTTCCAGGACAACGAGCGACGGCTCGACAACAACATCCTCGTCGTTCCCTTCCCCGGCGCGAGTATCGACGTACGCTCCGAGAACTTCACTGACATCCAGACGTCGGGTGCGCGGCTCGAGGCGGCGAAGCTGATCGGCGGGCGAGTGCTCCTCACCTACGGCACGGACATTTTCCAGGACCGCGCAGCCAACACAGACAACAGCACGGAAACGCTCAGCGGGTTCGGCCCGCCTCCGCCCATCGTGACCGTCGACAGCACGCCCAACCTTCCGACCGCCCGATATCGCTCGTTCGGCGTCTTCGCCCAGGGCGAGCTGAGCCTCGGTGCCCGCAGTTCGATCACGGTCGGACTGCGCTATCAGAACACCAATGCTGCGACGAAAGCCACGGCGGGCCTGCCCGATTCGCTCGCAGGAGTGACCCACACCGACGACGCCGTCGTGGCTGCTGCCAACGCGATCGTCGGGGTCTCCGACGACTGGAGTCTCATCGGGTCGGTGGGACAAGCATTCCGGTCGCCCAACCTCATCGAGCGCTTCTTCAGCGGCCCCATTCCGGAGGTGCCCGGCGCGTTCCTGACGCGCAACACGTCGCTCGCACCCGAACGAAGCTTCAACGTGGACGTCGGGCTCCGATATCGTCGGGGCGCCGTGGCGCTC
>JBDHCY010000002.1:0-43474 GCA_039591795.1 Gemmatimonadota bacterium
CGGCGCACTGAAAGCAGAGGATCACGGGGAGGAACGCTGCCAGGAAGAACGTGCCGGCATACACGAGCGCGAGCAGCCGAAGGCGTCGCGTGGCGTCGGCCAGCAAATCGGCGGGCAACCCGCCGGTGGTCCGGCGGCGGCCGCGCGTCTTCGTACTGGGCTGCTTCGCTAGAACCGTTGGGGTTGCACTCTCGTGCTCACGCGCCATGCGTGCGAATCTCACTGCCGAGACACCGTCGAGCAAGCAGTCCGGCGCTCCCGCAGCGACTCCGTTCCATGGGCGTTGAGCCGCCCGACCGGGTGCACGAGATCGACCGAGACGCTTCCAGTTCTTACGGTCGTCGCATTATGAAACAGCCGAAGGCACAACCGTTCCGGCGTGCGAGCCATCAGACCATATAGGCCCACCACGCGAGGGTAGCGATCACGTTCGGCGCTCTTCTCCCGATATTGCTGGCCGCGCAAGCTGCCGCGCCAGCCATGCAGACTGCCCTCACGTCACAGCCTTCAATCACCACAGCGGCGGCAGCGCGGGCAGCTCTCCCTCCTGCCATCGACGGAGCCGATGACGACGAGATCTGGCGCGTTGCTCCGTTGATCACGGGGTTCAGAGAGTTCCAGCCCGTCGAGGACAAGGACCCGCGTTTCGCCACCGAGGCCCGTGTTGCCTACGACGAGCGTTTCTTCTACGTGTTCGTGCGAGCGTACGATCCGGCGCCCGATAGCATCCTGCGACTGCTCTCGCGACGCGACGTACGCTCGGCGTCGGACCAGATCAAGATCGTCATCGACTCCTATCACGACCGCCGGACGGGATTCGAATTCGCGGTCAATCCCGCCGGAGTGAAACGCGACTACGCGATCTATGACGACGGCAGGGAGGACGTAGCGTGGGATGCCGTCTGGGACGTGGCGACCGCAGTGGACTCGCTCGGATGGACTGCCGAGTTTCGTATCCCTCTTTCTCAGCTGCGGTACACACCTGGCGAGACGACGACCTTCGGCTTCGGCGTCTGGCGCGACATTCAACGATACGGCGAACGGGTCAGCTGGCCGCTCTACCGGGTGTCTGAGGCTGGGCTGTCATCGCAGCTGGGGGAGCTGACGGGACTCGACGGCTTGAGCTCGCCTCGACGTCTCGAGATCGCTCCCTACGCCGTTACCAAGAACGAGACGCAGCCTGCGGTGCGTGGGTTTTCACATGTGCAGGACTTCGCGGCCGGAGCGGATCTCAAGTACGGACTCACATCCAATCTCACGTTGGACGCCACGGTGAATCCAGATTTCGGCCAGGTCGAGGCCGACCCTGCCGTCCTCAATCTCACCGCGTTCGAGACCTTCTTCGAGGAGCGCAGGCCATTCTTCGTGGAGGGAACGGGCATCTTCGAGGTGCCGGTCAATTGCAACGTCGTCAACTGTAGCGGCGAGGCGTTGTTCTACTCTCGTCGCATCGGGCGCGCTCCTCAGCTCGGCCCTGCCTACGGCGACCCGCGGTCGCCAACGACAACCACCATCCTTGGCGCGGCGAAAGTCAGCGGACGCCTTTCGAGTGGAATGACGGTCGGTGTGCTCAATGCACTCACCGGCCGCGCGGAGGGTACAGAAGGCCGCACCATCGAGCCCCTCACGAACTACGCGGTCGTGCGGGCGCAGCAAGACTTTCGGCGCGGGGAGACGGGTGTCGGGATGCTGGTGACCGCCCTCAACCGCCAGTTGGACGAGTGGACGGAAGGCGTCTTGCGGCGCGACGCGTACGTGGTGGCTGTGGACTTTCGCCACCGCTTCCTCGGCGGCCGCTACGAGGTCAACGGTTCACTCGACGTGAGTCGCGTCTCTGGCACACCTGCCGCCATTGCCGCTACACAGACGAGCCCCGTTCACTACTACCAGCGGCCGGATGGGTCACTCGACTTCGACCCCACACGAACCTCGCTTTGGGGCGATGCGGAGGAGATCCAGTTCGGCAAGGTCGGCGGCGGGATCCTACGATTCCAGACGAGTTACCAGCGTCGGTCGCCCGGCTTCGAGGTCAACGACCAAGGATTCCTGCTGCGAGCCGATGAGCAATCTTGGAGCAACTGGGCCGCTCTCCAATTCCAGCGACCGACACGCCTCTACCGAATGGCGTTCTGGAACTTCAACTGGTGGCAGGACTGGACCGCGGCCGGGCTCCCGCTCCAACGCGCTGCCAACACGAATCTCCACGTACAACTGGAGAACCGGTGGTGGCTGCACGCGGGTGGCACGGTTTCCCGGCTGGGAGCGGCCTTCTGCGACCGGTGCGCCCGGGCCGGCCCCGCCGTGCGGCAATCCGCAGCGTTCTCCACCTTTGCCGGCGTCTCCGGGGACGACCGGCCAGCGATCATCCCCGACCTCTGGCTCAACTACTGGAAAGGCGACGAGGGTCGGTCCGAGTTCGTTAGTGTGAGCCCCGGAGTCAGTTTCCGCATCTCGAGCAGATTCTCCAGCTACCTGGGCGTGAGGTTGTCCAGGAATCGCGACGACGCCCAGTGGTACGGGAACTTCAACGACAGCACAGACGTCACGCGCTACACGTTTGCCCACCTCTCGCAACGGACTGCGTCAGCCACCGTGAGGGTCGACTACACCTTCTCACCAACACTCTCGCTTCAGGTGTACGCGCAACCCTTCACGAGCTCGGGCACGTTCTCCGACGTGCGCGAGCTCGACGAGCCTCGAGCCTCTGCATACGCTGACAGGTATCGACCGTACGACGACCCCGCGATCGTCGACGATCCGGGAGGATTCGATTCCAAGCAGTTCCGCTCAAACGTCGTGCTGCGCTGGGAGTACCGACCGGGATCGACCGTGTATCTCGTCTGGAACCACGGTCGAGCGGGTTACGAACCGGCGCCGGCCAGCGGCTCCATGCTGCGGAACTTCAGCGACATCTTTGACCTCCACCCCGATAACACGCTCCTACTCAAGGTGTCGTACTGGCTCAACTGGTAACCGTGGGGCACGAACCGGCCTGAGCCCGAGACCAACCAGGCCGATGAGCGGCTGGATCGCAATTCACTTTCCCCTTCATGACGTGGTGCGGCAGACCTATCTTCCCCCCGACTTTCGGCAGGGGGAGGGAGCGAGATGTCGCGCTTGGGCCAAGCCGCCTTGGCTGTGGGGCTCGCCGCCTGTGGCGGACCTCAGGCCCCCGAGCTGCCGCCACTCTACGACGATCTCGGCACGCTGCACTCCGAGATCACGACGAGCGCCCCGTTGGCTCAGCAGTACTTCGACCAGGGGCTCCGGTTGCAGTACGCGTTCAACTACGGAGCGGCCATCGCGTCGTTCCGCGAGGCGGCCCGGCTCGACCCTTCCTGTGCCATGTGCTACTGGGGCATCGCCATGTCACATGGGCCGAACATCAACGCGAGCATGGATTCGGCCAGCGGGACGCTCGCCTACGAGGCGATTCAGGAAGCCCTCGCACATGCGGGGGCCGTCTCGGAGCGGGAGCAGGCGCTGATCCGAGCCATGGCGACGCGCTATGCCGCGCTGCCACCCTCCCCGCGCGCCTTCCTCGACACGGCCTACGCACGCGCCATGCAGAGCGTCGCCGATCGCCATCCCGATGACGACGACGCTCAAGTCCTGTACGCCGAGGCGGTGATGCTCTTGAGCCCCTGGGACTACTGGACCGACCAAAGAGAACCGCGAGCCGGAACGGAGACGATCCTCTCGCGGCTCGGCGGCGTGCTCGGTCGCCACCCAGATCACCCAGGCGCGTGCCACTTCTACATCCACGCCGTGGAGGCGGCTTTCCCCGAGCGTGCCCTCCCCTGCGCCGAGCGGCTGCCGCAGCTGATGCCCGGAGCAGGCCACGTAGTGCACATGCCCGCCCACATCTACATCCGCGTGGGCCGCTACGCCGACGCCATCGAGACCAACCTCCACGCGGTGCACGCCGACGAGGGACACCTGGCCGATATGAACCCGGACGGCGTGTATCGGCAGGCACTCGTCCCGCACAACCGACACTTCATCTCGTTCGCGGCAACCCTGGCCGGCCGGAAGGAGTTGGCGATCAGCGCGGCGCGTGAGCTCGCCGCCGCCGTAGATCCTGAGAAGATGCGACAGCCCGGACTGCACGCGCTCCAGCATTTCCTCATGGCTCCGGCGCGCGCGCTCGTCAGGTTTGGGGAGTGGGACTTGGTCTTGCGAGAACCGGCACCGCCGGAAGGTCTACCCTACCCCATGGGCTTGTGGCACTGGGCCCGGGGCGTGGCGTTCGCGCGTCTCGGAGTCCAAGACAGCGCCGCGCTGGAGCTCGAAGCGCTCGAGCGCCTCGCTGCCGACCCGGCGCTCGCGGGCGTCACGCTCTGGGACATCAACGCGGCCGACGCGCTCCTCCCCGTTGCCACTCACGCCCTCGCGGGCGAGCTCGCCGCGGCGCGCGGCGCGCCCGAGCAAGCGATCACTCGCCTCGAACAGGCGATGGCACTCGAAGACGCTTTGACCTACGACGAGCCGCCGCAGTGGGAGCTTCCCATTCGGCACCTCCTTGGTGCACTGCTGCTCGAGGCCGGCCGTCCCGCAGAGGCGGAGGCACGGTACCGGGAGGATCTCGATCGATTCCCCGAGAATGGCTGGTCGCTCTTCGGCCTCGCGCAGGCACTCGAGGCGCAGGGGCGGGCCGGAGCCGAAGAGGTGCGGGCACGCTTCGATGAAGCGTGGCGGGCGGCCGATGTGTCGCTCACCAGCTCGAGGTTCTGAGTGTCGCGCCCGCTCGGACTGTCGCCTGACGTTCTGAAGACGACTGCTCTGATCCGCACGGCCGGTGCGGTGGCCCTCCTCGTGCTGGCTTCGCCCCTCGCCGCGCAAAAGGTCGATCTCATCTATCTCACCAACGGCGACCGCATACGCGGCGAGATCAAAGCGCTCGAGCGCGGCATGCTCGAGTACAAGACCGACGACTTGGGGACGGTGAGCGTCAAGTGGGACAAGATCGACGAGATCGAGAGTCCTCGATTCTTCGATGTCGAACTGCGCAACGGCGTTCGGCGGTTCGGCAGTCTCGCACGCGCCGACCAGCCCGGTTTCGTCGTGCTTCGGGGCGGGGTCGTCGACACGCTTCCGCTCCTTGATGTCGTACTGATCACACCGATCCGGGCAAGCTTCCTGACACGTCTCGACGGGCACGTCGATATCGGCTATACGCTTACGAGGGCGGACAACCAGCAGGAAATCACCGTCCAAGGTGCGGTGGCGTATCGAGGTCGGGACCTGGGTGCTCGTCTCGAGGGCAGCTCGTATTTCAGGGTGCGGTCCGGCGACCAGCGGACGAGCCGTAATAGCGTGAGCTTGACGGGTCAGCGGTTCCTCCCGAAGCGCTGGGCAATCTGGGTTCAAGGACACCTCCAACAGAACGACGAGCTCCAGCTGGACCTCCGCTCCACTTTCTCCATTGGACCGGCACGGGAGATTGCGAGGACGAACTCCCTGGACCTGTCCCTCTTCGCAGGCGGGGCGTTCACGCGTGAGCGGTACGCGACTACGGATAGCGCCGCGTACAACGCGGAGTTGGTTCTTGGTGGTCAGTTTGCCGCATTCCGCCACGACACTCCCAAGCTCGACTTCACGACCGACCTACGCGTGTTTCCCAACGTCACTGATTGGGGACGGGTGCGGAGCGATCTGCAGATGCGGTTGCGTTACGAGGTCTTGAAGGACTTCACGGTCGGACTCACCGGCTTCTACCAGCTCGACACACGCCCGCCCGACCCCACGACCCCGAACCAGGACTACTCCCTCAGCACGACGCTCGGGTACACCTTCTAGCCGTTTTCGGTGCTGGTCACCGATCCTACCGCGCTGTAGCGTAAGGGATGTGGTTCACGGGCGCCCCTTGGGACGCTCCCGACGCAAGGAGGCATCGATGGCCGATCGCGTGAAGAAGGTCAGCTACTGCTACGTCACCCTGCCCAGTCGGGCGGGCCAGGGCGACCGCGTCCTCGGAGAGCTCGAGAAGGCCGGGGTGAGTCTCCTCGCCTGTTCGGGTTTCCCCGCCGGCAGAGGCAAGACCCAATTCGACATGGTTCCGGAGAAGATGAGCGAGCTCAGGCGCGTCGCTCGACGCAACGACTGGCGGCTCAGCAAGGCCAAGAAGGGGTTTCTCATCTACGGCCGAGACCGACTCGGTGCGATGCATCGCCACATCCACAAGCTCGCCAAGGCCAAGATCAATGTCACAGCGGCCGATGCGGTCATGGCCGGTGCGGGACGCTACGGCATGATCCTCTGGGTCAAGCCGAAGGATTACAACCGAGCTGCGAGGGTGCTGGGGGCGAAGGCGTAGCGCGGCGCCCTACCGGAGGCCGATGCTCTTGACGAGCTCGGCGAACCGGGGGTCACCGCGGAGCGGTGCGTAGGCGGGATCGATGTGTAGGTAGATGAGCCCGGCCGATCGAGCTGCCAGTGCCTCGTTGAGCGAGGCGAAGGCGCGGTCGAGCTTCCCGACGGCAGCGTACCCCATCGCGACGATCTCGGCGCGGAGGTACCCCTTTGTGGCTTGCTGCTCGAGCCGGTCGAGGATCGCGTTTGCCTCCTCCTGTTCGCCGAGTGCTGCGAGCGCTCGGACGAGCAGCGCGTCGTACGATCGCACGGCCGCCTCGAGAGATTGGCCGCGTCGGTACCACTTGAGGGCTTCCTCAGGGTTCCGGAGCCCGAGGTACGCGCTTCCGATATTCAGGTACGCCTGGACGTAACCAGCGTCGATTTCGAGCGTCTGGTGGCTCTGTTCGATCACCGCCTGATGGTCATCTGAGTAAAGAAGGAAGCGGGCGAGAAACCGTCCGTAATTCGGCGAGAGGGGATCGAGCACGAGGGCCTGGCGCATCTCCTCGATCGCCTCGTCGAGCCGCCCGACTGACGGGAGCGTGCTCCCCAGGACGAAGTGCGCTTCGGCAGAATTCGGATTCAACCGAACCGCCTTCCGCAGCTCGCGCTCGGCCCCGGCGAAGTCCCACTCGTACCAGCACAACACCCTCCCCAGCGCCGTCACGGCATCGGCCAGCGACGTTTCCAGATCGAGCGCCTTCGTGGCCGCAGCCTTCGCCTTGGGGTATGCCTCGTCTGGAACGACCCAGTCGTCGGCAAGCATCGCCCAGCAGTCGGCAATCCCAGCCTGGGCCCTCGCGTAGCCGGCATCCTCCGCCAATGCCTGCTCGAAGAGCTCGATTCCTCTTCTCAAATCCGAGCTCGTGAATTTGTTGTAGAGAAACCGGCCCTTCAGGTACAGGTTGTACGCCTCGAGATTTCGTGTCGTTGGCACGACGAGCGACTGCTCTTCGCCAACGAGCTGGATCTTGAGTGCGTCGACGATGGCCCGCGAGATTTCGTCTTGAATCGCGAACACGTCTTCGAGCTGCCGGTCATACATCTCCGACCAGATCTGGTAGCCATTCATGACGTCGGTGAGCTGAGTCGTGACGCGGATGCGGTTGCCAACCTTCCGGACGCTTCCCTCGAGCACGGTCCCCACACCGAGCTTCTCCCCGATCTGCCGCACGTCGACGTCCTTGCCCTTGAACGCGAAGCTCGAAGTGCGGGACGTGACGCGGATGCCGGGCACTTTCCCCAGTACGTTGATGATCTCTTCGGTGATGCCGTCGCTGAAGTATTCGTTCTCGGGGTCGGCACTCCGATTGACGAGCGGGAGGACGGCGATCGACTGCTTCCCGGGAGCCGCCTTCTCCTGTGCGGACACGGCGGGTGGCGTGCCACTCGGGCCCG
Source organism: Gemmatimonadota bacterium (assembly GCA_039591795.1). Taxonomy (GTDB): domain Bacteria; phylum Gemmatimonadota; class Gemmatimonadetes; order Gemmatimonadales; family GWC2-71-9; genus JBDHCY01. The sequence continues at coordinate 7,753 of JBDHCY010000002.1, forward strand.
CGAGTACCTCACGCAGCGCTGCGGCAAACTCCGAGGTCGTGCGAAAGCGATCGACGGGGGTTCGGGCCAGCGCTTTGCCGACCGCCGTGTCGAGCGCGTCCGGAACCTCTCGCGTCGCTCGGACCAGCGGGATCGGAGACATGAACCGCCGGGTGATGATCGCTTGCGCCGTAGGCCCCGTGAACGGCGGCTCGCCCACGAGCATCTCGTAGAGCACGCAACCGAGACTGTAGAGATCGCTCCGGCCGTCGACGTCCTGCTCGGCAGTCGCTTGCTCCGGACTCATGTACGCGGGCGTCCCGACCGCCATGCCGGTCTGTGTGATCGAGCCACCCGCTCCGCTCACCGCCTTGCCTATCCCGAAGTCGGCCACGAGGGCAGCCCCCTCGTGCAGGAGGATGTTTTCCGGCTTGATGTCGCGGTGCACAACCCCGTGCCGGTGAGCGTAGTCGAGTGCCGACGCCACTTCCTGGGCGATGCGAAGCGCCTCTTCCAAGGAAAGCTGACGCTCGGCGTTGAGGCGCTCGCGGAGCGACTGGCCCTCCATGTTGGGCATGACGTAGAAGAGAAGCCCCTCGAGCTCTCCCGAATCGTAGAGCGGGAGGATGTGAGGATGGGTCAGACCCGCCGCGATCTTGATCTCGCGGAGAAAGCGCTCCGCACCGATCTCCGGCGAGAGCTCGGGTCGTAGCACCTTGAGCGCCACGTTCCGGTCGTGGCGCTCGTCGCGCGCGAGGTAGACGACGGCCATGCCGCCTTGGCCGAGCTCGCGCTCGATCGCGTACCGGCCGGCGAGTCCGGCCTGCAGGCGCTCTCGAAGATCAGACATGGCCCCCGAATCTGTAGGATTGATGACGTCGCCGGAAGTGCGGCATCGCGCCTCAGAATCCGACGCCGACCCCCACATTCACGACGGGTTGCCAGTCTTTGTAGGGTGAGCCGCTGTCTTGAAGCACGTCGAACAGCACCTCGACGTAGGCAGAGCTCCGCCCTCCCACGGGCTGTACGAAGCCACCGCCGAGCAGGAGAAAGGGCACCCACTCCCGCGTCGAGCCACCATCGACTACCGGCTGCTCGAAGTTGACGTACTGGAACTCCCCATGCGCGTACGCCTGTGGAACGAGCCGATAGCGGGCAAAGACGCCGCCTGCGTAGTTGCTAGCGGAGAAGCTGCTGTTGCTGTAGTTGACGTACTCGTAGCCGACCTTGGCACCCAGCGACAACTGAGGCGAGGCTTTGTAGCCGACCATTGGGAACAGGCCGATCCGCGTCGCACCAGAGAACGACAGCGTCAGGCTCCCGCCATAGTACCACGGGCTGGAAGGCTCGGCGCGCGCTTGCGCGGGAGTGTCGTTCGGTCCGTTGTCGTGTGCCAGGGCCAGCACCTGTGCGGCGCCGGTGGACGCGTTCACCATCAGAGCGAACGCGAGCACCAACACTCTGAGTGATCCTTTCATGGTCTTCCTCCTGGCAATGGGGAGCGGGGCGAGTGATCGGGAATCTGCGATTCGCACATCGGCGAGCATGGTGCCGATCCAAGCCCCCGCCTCACTGAGCCGCGAGGCGCGCGAGCTCGGCGCGAGCATCTTCCACATGATCCTGCACCGAGGCGTCTGCTCCGTCCCACAGCGTGACGAACCTGCTCAATGCGGCGGCCGCCTCTCTGGCCCGCCCTGCTTCCCGTAGGATGCGGGCTCGGTCGAGCAGCACGGCCGGATTGTACACCAAGTCGAAGGGAAGCCAAGGGGGCTCCGGGCTGAGCCACGCGAGGGCCTCATCGGTACGTCCGAGTGCAGAGAGCGCAACGGCCCTGAGGTACCGCGGTCGTGTCATCCCGTAAAACGGGGATGCCACCATCGCGTTGTACAGTCCCATGCTGGTGGCCGCGTCGAGCTCCGTGAGCGCTTCCTCGAATTGGCGGTCTTCCATCGCGACCTCGGCCCGGAGCGTGGCAGCCAGCCCTCGAGCGAGTGCAGCGTGGGATCCGGCTGTCTGCTCGTCGAGTGACGATGCCGCTTGCCGCACCGCCTCTGAATCGCCGAGCAGGAGGTCCAGGAGTGCCATCAGATAGATCTTCAACAGCGCGTGCACGCCGTCGTGCACGGTGTGATACATGCCGGTCGCGCCGGCGAGCGGTTCCACGTCGTCTGCATCGAATTGCTCGACCTGTCCGCGTAACAGGCGGAGCCTTTCCGGTGTCGCGGGAGCGTGTGGGGCCGTCGCGAGCACGACAAGGTGCTCCAGTGCGGCCGCAGCATCCAGCACTGCCACCTGGTCGAGATACGCATCCGCTTCGGCCCAACGACCCCGCCAAGCCGCATCGTACGCGAGCCTCGTCAGTGCCTCGGCACGGGTCGCTGGTGACTGCTCGGGTCCAATGAGTGCCTCAGCGGTGAGGCGCACTGCGTCGAGGTCGTCAGCGAGGAGAAGCGAGTTGGTTAGGACGAGGCTCTTGGTGATCGAGCTCGCGACGGCCAACGCGGCGAGCTCTTCGCTCATTCCCGCCGAGTCCTGCGCCACGAACGCGCGGAGGATCGAGATCTCGAGGGCCTCGGCCCGCCGCGACTCGCCGCTGGGGGCAACGCGCAGCCTTGCTAAGAGCTCGTCCAACGCAAAGAGGTCTCGCTCGCTCGCGGCGATCCGTGCCATGTGGAGGAGGCCAGCGACGTGGTGGGGCTCGATCGCCAGCACGCGCTCCCAGGCAGCCTTCGACTCGGTGAACGACCGCCCACGAGCTGGGTTGTAATGATAGAGCACCTCACCGAGCTGGAACCATGCTTGGATGTCTTCGGGCTGCTCCGCAATGATCTGGCGATAGCGCCGCTCCGCCTCGTCACTGTCGCCGTAGCGATTGGCGACGTTCGCCTCGAGCAAGTCCAACTCACGCTGCGGTAGGCGCTCCTTGAGCGCGAGTGCCCGCTCGGCTGCCTCGCGCGACAACTCGCCCTCGGTCAGCCACTCCGCGGCCATGCTCAGCCCGTACCACGCGAGCGCGAACAGCGAGTCCTCTGAGACCGCCCGCTGGAACGACGCGAGCGCCACTTCGTAGCTCGCTCGTCGGAAAGCCTGCTCCCCTTCGAGGTACGCCTTGAGCGCCGGAAGGGACTCGGTCGTGACGCTCGTGATGCCGACGAGGCTGGAGCCGGTGGTGACGCTCCATCGGGTCAGGAGATCGGTGGCCAACCCATCGACGACGGCGAAGAGATCCCTAGCATCTCCATCCAGCGTGACCCGCGCGACGGGTTCGAGGCCACCAGCGGTTTCGTAGAGAACCGCGGAAATCTGGATCTGTCCGCCGGCCTCCACGACATCACCGAGTACGAAGAGTCCCGCGCCAAAGCGACGTGCGATCTCCCGACCGTCGGCAGGCCCGGGGATCGCTGACCCCTCGCTCACCTGGCTGAGAACGGCATTCGGATCCACGCTTCGGAGATCACCGGCTCCATCGAGCTTGGTGCTCAAGAGGCTCACCATGCCCTCGCTCAGGTACGTGACCTCCGGGCCTCCGCGGACCGCGAATGGAAACACAGCGACGGCCGTGCGCGAGACGTGCGCCGGCTCGCCCCCCGTCAACCGCCAGATGCCGAGTGTCGCAACGACGAGGGCCGCCACCGCCGCAATGCCCACGATCCATTTGCCGCGGACAGGCGTGGGCGGACTCGCCGGGGCTCTCAGCGCCGCGGCAAACTCCTGTGCCGAAGCGAATCGTCGCTCGGGCGACGAAGAGAGCGCCCGCTGGATCACGCCGTCCAGCGACACCGGGATGTTGGGCCTCACTCGCCGCGGCGAGGGTGTGGGCTCGCGAACCTGGCGCGCGATGATCTCCGGTGTGGTCCCGCGTCCGAAGGGATTCTCACCAGTGAGCAGCTCGTAGAGCACGCAGGCGAGTCCATAAACATCCGATCGCGCATCGACGTTGGCGTCGCCGGTGGCCTGTTCGGGACTCATGTATCCTGGTGTCCCCACGACGAAGCCGGCTTGCGTGAGCGTGGAGCCACCGGCCACATCGACGGCGCGAGCGATGCCGAAATCGGCCAGAAGCGCGTGCCCAGCCGAGAGGAGGATGTTCTCCGGTTTGATGTCGCGGTGCACGACCCCACGCTGGTGCGCGTACTCGAGGGCGTCTAGCACCTCGGTAGCGATCCGGAGTGCGTCGTCCACTTCGAGCCGACCCTCGCGTTCGAGTCGCGCCCGAAGCGACTCGCCGTCCACGTACGGCATCACGTAATAGAGGCACGCCTGGTCCTGACACGAATCGTGCAGCGGCAGAATGTGGGGGTGCTGGAGCTGGGCGACGATCTCGATCTCGCGGAGGAATCGATCGCCCACGACCTCCGCGATCTCGGGCCGCAGCACCTTGATTGCCACCTGGCGATGGTGCTTCGTGTCCTCAGCCAGCACGACCGTACCCATACCGCCCTCGCCGATCACATGCTGGAGACGGTACTGATCACCGCAAGCCGCTTGGAGCAAGGAGAGTTGATCGCTCATGGCCGCTCGTGCGTGATGGCAAGGGCGTGGCGTGTCATCACGAACGGGAATCTATCGTGTCTCGCGCGCCCTCACCATTCGACACGTGGGCGGCACACAGATCACCGTGAGACCGTACGACGCGCGAGTCGCTTGTAGCGCACTGCCGTCTCTGCTAGCATATCGGACACGAACGAGTGAGGTTCCTCATGCGTTTTTCTCACGACCGGTAGCCAAATCACATGAGCGAGTCGACGCGTATCCGAGCCACCTACGACCTCCTCTGTGGCCCCGGTGAAGACCCCTCTGTGAAGGCCGCCGACGTGGCACGAGAGCAGACGGTCGAAATGCCAGCCGGCACCCCGCCGCCCGGCTACGAGGAACGAGTGGTCGGGGTAATCGAGGAGCTCCACTCCCTCCCCGATGGCCGTCATCGTGCCATGATCTCGTACGATCCCGCACTGCTCGACGACGGCTTCGCTCAGCTCTTGAACTTGGTCTATGGCAACATCTCGATGATGTACGGTATCCGCCTCGTCGCCCTCGACTTGCCAGACGAAGTGCTCACCCGTTTCGGGGGACCGCGCTACGGAATTCCAGGAGTGCGGACACTCACCGGCGTGCCGGATCGGCCGATTCTCTGCACCGCGCTGAAGCCGGTTGGCCTCTCAGCGAACGACCTCGGCGAGCTTGCCTACCGGTTCGCTCGGGGCGGCATCGACATCGTGAAGGACGACCACAGCCTCGCCGACCAGCGCTCGGGGCCGTTCCGTGAGCGTGTGTCGCGCTGCCAAGAGGGGATAGCGAGAGCGAACGGCGAAACCGGGAGCCGTGCGCTCTATTTCCCCTCCGCGACCGGCTCGCTCGCTGAGCTGTCGGCCCGCCTCGACTTCGCCCACAGCGAGGGATGTCTCGGTGTGATGCTGAGCCCGCTCGCCCAGGGCTTCGATTCGGTCCGGCTCGCGGCCGAGCGCGGCTTGGCGGTCCTCACGCACCCGACGATGTCGGGCGCCTTCTTCGGCCGCGACCACGGCATCGCGCCCGAGGTCCTGCTGGGAGATCTCGTCCGGCTCGCGGGCGCCGACGGGTCGATCTATCCAAATCCCGGCGGCCGATTCCCGGAACCGCTCTGGTCGGTCGAGACGAGCCATACGCTCAATCGGCGATTGCGGGGGCCCCTGGGCGACCTCCGACCGACATTCCCCGTGCCGTCGGGAGGTGTTGACGCGGCCCGAGTCCCGGAGTGGTTCGGGCTCTGGGGAGCCGATACGATCTTCCTGGTCGGTGGCAGTCTCTACGCACAAGGCGACATCGAGGCCGCGTCGAAGAGGCTCCTCGAATCGGTTGAACGCACGCACGAGCGACTGGTGCTCGAATCCCGGACGTGAGCGACGTCCAAGGCGGCATGACCGGCGATCCTCAGCTCCTCGCCGACGGTTCCGAGCCGGCGAGCGCCGACGTCCTCCTTGGGCGGCTCGCTGACCTCGAGATCGAGGTGCACACCGTCGAACATGTGCCGGTCTTCACCGTCGCGGAGGCGAAGCGCGTTCGCGGAGATCTCGCCGGTGGCCAGACGAAGAATCTCTTCCTGCGCGACAAGCGCGGCGCTATGTGGCTCGTCTGCTGTCCTGAAGATCGGGCCATCGACCTCAAGGCGCTCGCACCTCGACTCGGTGTAAAGCGCCTGTCGTTCGGGAGCCGCGAGCGACTCATGAAGTACCTCGGCGTGGGGCCGGGGGCGGTGAGCCCGTTCGCGGTGATCAACGATCATGGGTGCAAGGTGCGCGTGGTGCTCGACCGCGACGTACTCACCCACGAGCCGATCAACCTGCATCCGCTCGACAATGAGAAGACGACTGCGATCTCGGCCGCCGGGCTCCTTGCCTTCCTCGAGGCGGAGGGCCACGTAGCGGAGGTGATGGATGTGTGACCGGAGAGCCAACCGTGCGGATCACTCCTCCGCTTGGCTCGCTCCTTCCGCGAGGGCAGCTCGCGCCGGCCACTGTCGCAGCGCTGGAATGACATATCGGCCGACGAGCCGGTGGACGTCACGATTGTGCCCCCGGTCTCGCCGCCCTTCGAGTGTCGAGGTCAAGACGATCGCGGCCTCGAGTTGGGGCACAACGTAGAGAAACTGCCCTCCGTACCCCCACCCGTAATACACTCGCTCACCTCCCAGCTCTCTCGACCACCAGAGGTAACCGTAGTTGTTGCGGTTCCAGCGGGAGGCCGAGTGTGGCTGCCACGCTGCCGAGATCCACTCCTCCGGAACGAGTTGGCGGCCACCGTAGCGCCCACCGTCGAGGTAGAGTTGGCCGATCGCAAGGAGATCCTTCGGACGCAGACGCATGTTGTTCCCACCGAGGTAGATCCCCTGCGGGTCGCGATCCCACGCCCCGAGCCGAATCCCGAGCGGCTCGAACAGCATCGTGCGGGCGAACGCCAATGTGCTCTTGCCAGTCGCTCTCGTCAGGACGGCGGAGAGAATATGCGTGTTGCCCGTGCTGTAGCCCCAGCATGTTCCCGGATCACAGCGCATCGGCCGATCGAGCGCGTGGCGTACCCAGTTTCGTGACGAGACCCACGGGCCGTAATTGCTGAAGCTCGTGCCCTGGAGACCCGCCGTCATCGTGAGAAGGTGGTGTAGTGTGATCTGCTGCTTCACCGGCTCGAGGCGTTGCGTCAGGCGTGGGTCGAGAAGTTCGGCGACCGGCTGATCGGGTCCCGCGATGTAGCCCTCACGAATCGCGATACCGATGAGAGGCGACAAGAGCGTCTTCGAGACCGACTTCAGGTTGACCGTCCGCTCGGGTGTCATGCCGCGGTAATAGCGCTCGATCACCGATTCACCACGCTGGGTGATGAGCAGGCTCGTGAGCGGCCTCAGCTCCCCCGCCCGGGCGAGGACGCTGTCCATCGACACGAAACGTGCGACGACTGGAGGTGCGACGGCGAGCGGAGCCGGCGGCGATGCCGACACGAGCCAGCCAGTGGCGACGAGACCTGCGAGGCCGAGCCCGGCGAGAACCGGTCCTCTCATGTTTGTCGAGTCCGCACGGGGTGTTTGCCCTCTCGTGGTGGTCGCGTCTGTTCGTCGATGGGCCTGTTGCGAGCCAATGATACACTCGGAAGCCGCACTTGTCCCCCGGTCAGCCCCGCGGCTGTTCAGGTCGAAACGAGCAGCGCCTGAAATCGGGGTTCGTCACGCAAGGAGGCGAGATCGGGATCGCGCGCGAACCACTCGCGGTTTCCGAAGCCGAGCGCGGCGCATTCCTCCAGCGCGTCGAGCGCGCGGTCGTGCTCCCCTTGGAGCGCATAGAGGCATGCGACGTTGTAGCGCACACCCGCATCTTCCGGGTCGATCTCGAGCGCTCGGCCTGCGCACGCCAATCCGCGGGCGGTTTCGCCCAGCCGACAGAGGGACACGGCACAGATAGTAGTGGCCCGCGGATCGTCTGGGTTCAGCTCGAGGTGCTGCTCGGTCACCTGAAGCGCGCGCCGGTAGGCCGCTGCAGCCTCTTCGTGGTTCTCCATGGCCTCGAACGATTGGGCCGTGAAGAACCGAGCCTGGTAGTCCTCGCGCACGCGGGCTGCGTCCTCGAACCAATGCGCCGCTTCTGCGAACGCACCGCGCTGGAAGCACTGGCGGGCGTAGAAGTAGCGCGCGTCGAACTGCGCTGGATCGAGTCGAATCGCCGTTTCGAACTCGGCTGCTGCCTCATCGAAGCGACCCAACTGAGACAGGGTTGACCCGCGCGCGGCGTGTGCCTCCGGGAGGTCGGGGTCGAGCTCGAGCGCCCGCTGGCTCGCCGCGTCGGCCTGCTCGAGCTCCGGAGTGGCCGAGGGGTAGTACATGTGGAGCAGTGACGAAGCGTCGGCGATTCCTGCATACGCGAGCGCGAAGTCGGGATCCACGCCGATGGCCCGACCGAACATCTCCCGGGCGAACTCGAGACTTCTCTTTCGGGTCTGGTGAAAGAACTGCCGGCCGCGGAGGTAATACTCGTATGCTGTGACGTCGCGCGTTGGGGCGCGTGTCAGCGCCCGCCGCTCTGACTCGCTGAGGATCAACTCGAGCGATTGTACCACGCTCTTCGCAATCTCGTCTTGAATCGCAAACACGTCACGCATGCGGCGCTCGTAACGTTCCGACCAGCGCTCGTAGCCGTCCGCTGCATCCACCAACCGCACCGTGATGCGCAGCCGGTCGCCTGAGCGCTGCACGCTTCCTTCGAGTACAGCTGCGACGCCGAGGTCGCGCCCGATGTGGCGGACGTCCGCCCCCTGCCGCCGACAGGCGAACGCCGAGGTACGTGAGGCCACGCGGAGCGATCGGACCCGCGCGAGGGCCATCGTGATCTCCTCTGCGATTCCGTCGCCGAGATACTGACTCTCCGGACCAGCTGTGAGGTTGTCGAATGGCAGGACAGCCACCGAGCGGGCCGGTGGTAGCGGCGCGCCGGTGCCCCCGGTACGGAGCGTCTCCGCCAGATCCACGGGCGTGGCGAACCTGTCGTCGGGAAGCGGTGCTAGAGCGCGGACGAGCGTGGCCTCGAGACCGCCGGGAAGTGTGTCGAGTCTGCGGCGGACGTCCGGAGCAGCGTGGAGCATCCGCCCCAGCCGAATGGACTCCGGGGTCAGCAACCGCCCCGGCGCCGAGCCGACCAGCAGTTCATGCAGCACGCACCCCAAACTGTACACGTCGCTCCGGCCGTCCACCTCGACATTCGTCGTCACCTGCTCCGGACTCATGTAGCCTGGCGTCCCGAGCGATCGGCCGGCCGCGGTGAGCCCGTCGTCTGCCTGGAGCGCACGCGCGATGCCGAAGTCGGTGACGACCGCCTGGTCCCCCGCCAGCATGATGTTCTCAGGCTTGACGTCGCGGTGCACGATACCGTGGGCGTGGGCGTAGCTGAGCGCGGCGGCCACGTGAGAGACGATCCGTACCGCATCGTCGGTCGTCAGCGCCGGCTCCCGCCCGAGGCGCTCGCGAAGGGTCTCCCCCTCGACGAACGGCATGACGTAGTACAGGAGCCCATCCGCATCGCCCGAGTCGAAGACGGGCACGATGTGCGGGTGGTTGAGTCGCGCCGCGATCTCGATTTCCTTGAGAAACCGCTCGGCGCCGAGGAGGCTCGCGATCTCCGCTCGCAGCACCTTGATGGCCACGGCACGGCCGGCATGCTTCAGGTCGCGGGCCAGCCAAACCGTCGCCATCCCCCCACGGCCCAGGATGCGCTCCACTCGGTAGCGCGTGCCGATAGCGCCGCGCAGATGTTCGAGTAGCTCGAGAGGAGTGTCGAATGTATCGGTCAAGAAGGACTCCGCCTTGCTGGGGCTCCATGCAACTGATGCCGCCAGCCGTAGGGCACCAATCTGCTGTCCGAGCGTTGAGCGAAGGATGAATGGACCGTGAATCGCCCTTCACGCCAAGGAGGAATGCGTGACCCACGCAGCCTCATGTGAGCCTGCCGGCAGGGAGCCGCCCTTGGTCCTTCTCTACGATTTACGGCAGGTAGCCTGTCACGATCTCCCCGAAGTCCTGCACTTGCTGTTCGACCCAAGCCGCGTCGCGGCCGAGCTCACCGGCGAGGATGCGTGCTACCTCTGGCGCCATTGCCCTGGCGGCCCTCGCGTTGAGAAACGTCGCGCGAGCCCGCCGAGACAGGTAGTCGTCCACTGTTCTCGCCATCTCCGAGCGCCCCGCCCAGACGACCTCGCCCGCCCGATACGGAAGAGCCGGGTGGAGCTGCATCGCGTGACGCTCGTCGGAGTCGAGCAGTGTGCGCACTGCCACGGCGTCGGTGCCGTATTGCGCCAGGTCGCCAAAGCGATCGGCATCGCGGAGGTGTCCGTGAATGGGCAACGACCGAGTCATGCACGGGCGCTCGTCGAGCTCGCCCACCGTGATCGCGTAGTCCACGCAGTCCTCAGCCATGTGCCGATAGGTCGTCCACTTGCCGCCAGCGACGGTCATGAGACCAGAGTGCGAGACGTCGATGCTGTGCTCCCGCGAGAGGGCGGCCGTGCTTTCACCGTCCGCTGCGCGCACGAGCGGTCGGATGCCGGCGAAAACCGAGAGGATGTCGTCTCGCGTCGGGTCGCGCACGAGATACTGCACGGTCGTCTCGAGAATGAAGTCGATATCCTCGGGCGAAGCTCTGGGCTCGAGCGAGACCTCGTCGAGCGGCGTATCGGTCGTCCCCACGATCACGTGATCGTGCCACGGCACGGCGAACATCACCCGGCCGTCGGCGGTTCGCGGCACCATGATCGCCGCGTCGCCCGCCAGAAACGATCGGTTCAGTGTCAGGTGCACGCCCAGACTCGGCTGGATCACGGGGGGAAGGCTCGGGTCGTCCATGTGGCGCACGGCATCGGTGAACGGCCCCGTCGCGTTGATCAAGACTCGGGCATGCGGCATGAACTCCTCGCCGGTCTCCTCGTCCACGGCGCGCACACCCGTCACGAAACCCGACCCGTCTTTCAGAAGGCCCGTGACGCGCGCGTAGTTCAGGATCGTCGCCCCGTGCTCGAAGGCGGTCTGCGCCAGATTGATGAGCAGGCGCGCGTCGTCGAACTGACCGTCGTGATAGAGGACCCCGCCGCGCAAACCCTCGCGCTCGATGTTCGGGAGCCGCTCGATCGTCTCCTCGATCGATAGATGCCGGGACTTGCCGAAGCGGTACCGCCCAGCGAGGACGTCGTAGACCTTCATCCCGACGCCGTAGAACGGCGCTTCCCACCACTCGTAGTTCGGCACGACGAACGCGAGGTCGGAGACGAGGTGCGGTGCGTTTTGGAGGAGGAGGCCCCGCTCCTTGAGTGCCTCCATGACGAGGGGGACATTCCCTTGCTGGAGGTAGCGTACACCGCCGTGGGCGAGTTTGGTGGACCGGCTCGACGTCCCCTTCCCGAAATCCGCCTGCTCGAGGAGCAGCACATCGAACCCACGCGATGTGGCATCCACGGCGACACCCATCCCGGTCGCGCCGCCCCCGATCACGATCATGTCCCAGGGCTCGGAGCGATCGCGCAGTCGGTCGATCATGTTCTCGCGGTTCATGCTGGGGTAAAGATGCTCAGTCGACGTCAGGGACGCGAGTCAGCCACGCGCTTGCCTCGCTGGCCTCGCGCGAGCATCTTCCGCGCGGCCCGCGTTGTGGGCCCAGGCCACCAAAGTCAGGATCCTCTCACATGCCCGCAGCGACCCGCAGCTGTCCCGCGTGCCACACCCCTCTGCCAGAGGAGGCGCATTTTTGCCTCAACTGCGGCGCTGCGACACCGACCGACCCGGACGCTCCAGCGCGCACCGCCGCCACTGGCGCGGTCGAGGTAGATCGCGTGCGGGCCGCGCTTGCAAATCGGTATCGCATTGAACGCGTGATCGGCGAGGGCGGGATGGCCACGGTCTATCTCGCCGAGGATCTCAAGCACCATCGGCAGGTAGCGCTCAAGGTGATGCGGTCCGAGTTGGCTGCGACGGTGGGGGCAGAACGGTTTCTTCGCGAGATAGAGATCGCGGCCCGGCTCAGTCATCCACACATCCTCCCCGTGCACGACTCCGGGGAAGCAACGGGCTTCCTCTTTTACGTGATGCCGTATGTGGAAGGGGAGTCGCTCCGCGAGCGGCTCCTGCGTCAGAGCCAGCTCCCCGCCGACGAAGCGGTGCGGCTCGCCCGCGAGGTGGCAGAAGCGCTGGGGTACGCGCACAAGCGCGGCATCATCCACCGCGATATCAAGCCGGGGAACATCCTGTTGAGCGAGGGCCACGCGCTCGTGATGGACTTCGGCATTGCGCGGGCTGTCGAGGGCGGAGAGGCGTTGACGCAGACCGGGCTCGCGGTGGGGACGCCGCAGTACATGAGTCCGGAGCAGGCGTTGGGGAGCCGCGAGGTCGACGCGCGCACCGACGTGTATGCGGTGGGCGGGGTGCTCTACGAGATGCTGGCCGGCGAGCCTCCGTTCGCCGGGCCGACGCCGCAGGCCGTCCTCACCCGGAGCCTGACGGAAGATCCGCGGCCGCTGCGTGCGACGCGCGCAGGGTTGCCGGAGTCCGTGGAGCGCGTGGTGCAACAGGCGATGTCGAAGAGCCCGGCCGACCGCTACCAGACAGGGGGCGAGCTCGCCGAGGCGCTCGGCGGCGCCCTGGACATGGTGCGAAGTGGTGCGACGACGCCGACCGTGGCAGTAGCTGGCCCCGCTCCGACGCGTGTCGCCGCGTTCTTTGGGGTGAGCGCCGCCGGGGTGCTGGCAGTCGTCTACGCCGTCCTGCGCCAGCTCGGGCTCCCACCCTGGATGTTCGCGCTGGCCGTAGGACTGATGGTGGCTGGACTCCCAATCATGGTGCTCACGGGGCGGGAGGAGCGCCGCCGGCTTGCCGGTGCAGCGGGAGGCGGGATCAAGCGTTTGCTCACATGGCGCAACGCGATCGGCGGCGGGGTGCTGGCAATCGCCTTCTGGGCGGTGGTGGCCACTGCGATGGTCGTTCGTCGCCCCGAGGCGGCCGTTGGGGGCGAAGCGGTGCGCCTCGCGGTCCTCCCCTTCGAGAATCGTGGCGGGTCTGACGACGACTATTTCGTCGAAGGCATCGCCGACGAGATCCGGGGCAAGCTCCTGAACGTGCCGGGTTTCGCCGTCATCGCGCGCTCGAGCTCTGCACAATACCGGGGGAGTAGCACCCCCCTGCCGGATATCGGACAGGAGCTTGGGGCCGACTACCTGCTCACTGCGACCGTGCGCTGGGCGAAGGGCACCGGCGGGGCCGACCGTGTTCAGGTCGTTCCCGAGTTGGTGGACGTGCGCACCGGAGACGTCGCCTGGCAACAGTCGTTCGACGCGGCCCTTACCGATGTCTTCCAAGTGCAGTCGGACATCGCCGTGCGCGTGGCCGGCGCGCTCAACGTGGCGCTCGGCGCATCCGAGGAGCGAGACCTCGCGGCGCGGCCGACCGAGAATCTCGCGGCCTACGACGCGTATCTGAAGGGAGAGGAAGCCCGCCAGTCAGGCGGTCAGATCGCGCTTCGGCAAGCAGTGAATTCCTTCGAGCAGGCAGTCGCGCTCGATTCGACTTTCGCGCTTGCCTGGGCCCGGCTGTCCGCCGTGCAATCTGACATCTACTTCCAGACCCCAACACCCGAAGCCGCAGCCGCAGCACGCTCCGCGGCCGACCGTGCCCTGGCGCTGGCCCCCGAGGCGCCCGAATCTCATCTCGCCATGGGAAGCTACTTGCGAGACGTATTGTTCGACTTCGGCCGGGCGCGCGAGCAGTTCGAGGAGGGCCTTCGCATCGCGCCGAACGATGTGGGACTCCTGATTGGGAGCGCGATGAACGAGCGGAGTCTCGGCCGCTCGGAGTCTCAGCTCGCACTCCTGAGGCGGGCGCAGACCCTGGATCCTCGGTCGGCCAGTGCGCAAGGCGCCCTCGCGACAGCGCTCATCTGGCTTCGGCGCTATCCGGAGGCGCTCGAAGCCACCGACCGCGCCCTCGCGCTGAACACCACCAGTGTCAGCCTGCTCGAGAACAAAGCCATGATCTACCTCGCCCAGGGCGATCTACCCGGCGCGCGCGCCGTACTCCAATCGGCGCCGCCCGAGATCGAGCCGACGCGACTCGTCGCGTTCGTCGCGGCAACGTGGGATCTCTTCTGGCTGCTCGACGACGAGCAGCAGCGCCTTCTACTGCGCCTCTCACCGGGTGCGTTCGACGACGAGCGCAGCGGTTGGGCCCTCGCCCTCGCGGCGACCCACCACCTGCGCGGAAACGTGGAACAGTCCCGCGCCTACGGTGACTCCGCGCGGCTGGCCTTGGAGGCGTTGCTCCTCGCGACGCCCGACGACAACTACTTGCTCGCACTCAATGCGGTCGCGCTCGTCTACGCCGGCCGCGGTGAGGAAGCGATCCGGAGCGGAGAGCGCTCGGTGGAGCTGCTCCCCATCGCGAAGGATGCGTTCTCCGGTGCCTACAACCAACACGAGCTCGCGCGCGTCTATGCAATCCTCGGTGACGCCGAGAAGACGCTCGATCAGCTCGAGGCCCTGCTCGCCACGCCCTATTTCCTCTCAGGCGCGTGGCTCCGCATCGACCCCACCTTCGCGTTTCTCAAGGGGCATCCACGGTTCGAGCGGCTAGTCGCAGGTTCGTAGCTCCTAGTCTCACTGGTCATCGATCAGCAATACACAGCGCCTGGGAAGACACTCCTTCGTCGTCCTCCACCATCCATTCTCCGTCTTTCTCTCTGGCATGCATGTTGCTCATCAGCCCAGTGGGAGACTGCAGGCACGAGCTGTTCGTGCCCCCCTACGCCCGGAGGCAACGCTATGGCCCAGAAGGTGGTCGCTCACTTCTTGGATGGCCTCATCGTGAAGGGGACGAGTGCGGACATCGATCCGGGGAAGCCGCGCTGTCACGTCCACACGGTCGACCGGCAGGTCGTCGAGATCGACCTAGCCACACTGAAGGCGCTCTACCTCGTGAAGGACCTCACGGGGCGCCCTGGTTATCAAGAAGCCCAGGTGCCCGATCCAGCGGACGTGCGCCTCCGCGGGAGTCACCAGGTGGAGCTCAGTTTCGCTGATGGGGAGTCTCTAAGCGGCCTGATGAACGCGTTTCCGCCCATCCGCCAGTTCTTCTGGGTGCTGCCGATTGACCCGAAGAGCAACAACATTCGGATCCTCGTGAACCGAGAGGCTCTCGTCTCGATTCTCTCCTCTGACGGAGCCTCTGCAGTCGCCTGAACAGGGTGGGCCGAAGGCCCGGAACAAGCCGCGTGTGGCCGAAAGCGTCGTGGCAATGCTGCTGCACGGGGACTACAAAAGGGGACGGGAAGAGATAGTAAGGGACGGTCAGAAACGGTAGGGGTCCACCGCCCTCTACCGTCTCCTACCGTCTCCTACCGTCCCCTACCGTCCCCTACCGTCTCCTCCCATCTCCTCCCGCCGGTGCTCCTCATCGTGCAGCCCCAGGCTGTCGCGGTAATGAAACTCCGCTTCATGTTCCTTTCTCTGCTGGTGATGGAACGTGAGCTGTTTCTGTTGCTCTTCGGTCAGGGTGTTCTTGATGCGTATGAGCATCCCGAGATGCGCGCGCTTGACGCGTGCTTCGAGACCTAGCACTCGATCCATCTGGGCCAGGACCTGCGCCTCGTCGGCGGTGGCCGACTCGAGCATCTTGCCCAGCTTGGCCTGCTCCTCGTCCATTTGCCACTGAGTCTCGACGACCTCTTCCTGAAAGCTCTTGATCGCTTCGGTGATCACCGCGCGCTGCTCGGCGGAGAGGTTGATCTCAGACTGATGCTGCTTGACCAAATCGGGCGGGAAGAGCTGGTGCTCGAACCCTTCGCCGACGTGCCGCAGCTGGCCAACGGCGGATGTCGTGACGAACACTGCGAGTGCGGCAATCAAAGTGATGCTTCGTCGTTTCACGGCTCTCTCCATTCTTCGGCTGTGGTCAAGGGGGCAAGAGCCTCTGGAACGGCGATCACGGGGACCGACGCGAGGAACTCAGCGCCCGGCGTGTGCAACAAGAAATCGGAGGGCGCCTCCCAACGCGTCTCCGACATGAGACTGGTAGCCAGTTCGTTCCGTCCTCCTCCAAACAGGACCCCAGCGGTCAGTGCCGCAGCCGCGACGACGACTGCGGCGGCGACTCTCACCGACGTGGCAAGCGGACGGCGCGTCAGCGTATTGCGCCTGGCCCGAGCAGCTCCGACCGTCGTGCCGAACGAAGGCGCCCGGCGCGAATCTTCCGTGCGTAGTTCGGCAAAGCGACGGAGCAAGTCGCTCTTCATCGTCACTCCGGTCCCACGGGGGGCAAGAGCGTCCGAAGCGACTTCTTGCCGCGCTCGTAGTGAGTTCGTGCGGTGCCGACCGCAACCCCGAGGACATCTGCCGACTCGCGAATGCTCAGCCCCTGGTAGAAGACGAGATGCAACACGTCGCGCTGGCGCCGCGGCAATCGCGTGAGGGCCTGGGTCAGTCGCATGGCGTCGTCCGACCGCTCAGCTTCGGCCGCCGGATCGGGGCCGTTGTCGTGCGCCTCGGGCCGGCCATTGAGCCACCCGAGGGGCCCCAACCGCCGCAGCGTGCGGCGCCGGCGTTGCTCGGCCGCCGTGTATCGCACGACACCGAAGAGCCACGTCTTGAAGCTCGACCGGCCGGCGAAGTGTGCCCGCCGGTCGAGGATCTTGAGGTAGCTCGCCTGGAGCACGTCCTCGGCTTCGTGCCGATCCCACCCGCAACAGACCAGCGCCCACCCGAAGGCATCCGTGTGGTGCTGCTCGAGCTGGACCTCGAGGTCATTCTCCGACATCTCCACCCGCGGCACCGTCTGTCGAGTGAGTGGCCTGGCACGGCTGCTTGTATGACACCTACGGGTACGGACACTCGTCAGGTTGCATCCAGCTGCTTACGCCGAGACGCACCCACTCCGGAGTTCATTATGCAACGTCTGGTGGGCTTGCCCACGCGATGGTCAACCGGCAGGCTACTCAACCGATGAGACGACCGATCTTCCCGCTCGCGGTCGCCGCGCTTTCGGCACTCCTAGCGTGTCGGCCCGGCGCAAGCGCTGACCAAGCCATGTGGACCGGCACCGTCGATACGCTCGCCTCCGGTCAGATCGTCGTCCGGAACGGCGAGACACCCCTCTGGCCGGAAGATCTCGCTTGGCAGCTCGCAGAGGAGGTGCGGATCGGGACCGTTGATCGCGACGGGCCCGATCTCTTCGGTCGAATCGCCTGGCTCGAGCTGGACCAGCAGGGCCGGATCTGGGTGCTCGAGGGCCAGGCTCAGGAGATTCGAGTCTTCGACGCCGACGGAAGCTATGTGAGGACCATCGGACGAAAGGGCAGTGGCCCCGGTGAGTTCGCCGGCGCGCTGCACCTCGAGCTCGGGCCCAACGGCAACATCTGGGTTGCCGATCCACGGAACAATCGTTTCTCCGTGTTCGACACAGCCGGCACTTACCTGGAGGGCAAACCTGCGCCGGGGGGCTTCGTCATCATGCCGTGGCCGGGTGGCTTCGACGGACGCGGCCGATACTACAGCCCTGTTCCTATCCGTACGCCGGAATCATTCCGCCTGGGGATGGTGCGCCTCGACCGGCAGTTCACGCCGATCGACACGATCTCCGTTCCTTACGAGCCGCCGCGCGACCGGTTCGAGTTGCATCAGGGCGGCAACATGGCCATCACGCCCGTTCCCTTTTCCCCGGCCTTCCGATGGCGGTTGAGCTCGTCGGGCACCTTCTGGGCCCTGTTTGCAGGCGAGTATCGTTTGATCGAGCTGAGCCCCAACGGCGACACGCTTCGAACTGTGACACGCGACTTCACAGCCCAACGTGTCACGGACGAAGACATGGAACGTGCCCGCGTCGACATGGAGTGGTTCATCTCGCAGGGTGGCAAAGTCGACTGGTCCAGGATTCCCGACACTAAGCCGGCAGCCGACAACTTCTACCTCGACGACGGTGGGCACGTATGGGTGTTGCCTACCCTCCCGCACGAGAGCGCGCGGCGGGCTCTCGATGTGTTCGATGCCTCCGGACGCTACTTGGGTAGGGTTTCTCTCCCCTTTCCGCTCTCGCGTCGGACGCGGCCGGTCATACGAGGTGCAACACTCGTCGCCGTCACGGAGGACGAGTTCGAAGTCCCGTATGTGGTTCGTGCGAAGATCCTACGTCCGTAAGGGCGACACTGCCTACACGCTCTTCGGGTGCCCAAACGCTGTGCGTTACCTTGCCTGAACCCGTACCGTACCGATGTCGCGACCCGAGGACTGCCTCCATGACTCCACTCGCGCCTGCAGACTTTGACGCTCTTCTTCTTGGCTGGCGCATCGGTCGCGTCCGGCCAACAGAGCAGCCGCGACATGCTCGTCGCCGAGATCGACTCGATCGCCAATGCACCCATCGAGGCGGGGCGTGTCGCTGGCATGTCGGTCGCGGTCGTCCAGGGCAATGACACGATCGTGCTCAAGGGCTACGGCTATGCCGACCTGGAGCTCGAGGCACCAACGCCGCCGCGGGCAGTCTACGAGATCGGTTCCGTGACGAAACAGTTCACGGCCGCAGCCATTCTCCTGCTTCAGGAGCAAGACAAGCTGTCGCTCGACGACGAGCTGACGAAGTTCTTGCCGGAGTATCCGACGCAGGGCCATCGCATCACCATTCGGCGGCTTCTCGATCACACCTCTGGCATCAAGGGGTATACCGAGATCGTGGAATTCGGGCGGCTTCGTACACAACGACTGCCGCGCGATTCCGCGGTCGCCCTTTTCTCGTCGAAGTCCTTCGATTTCGCCCCGGGCGAGGGCAGGAGTAGCGACTGGAGTAGCGACCGCAACTAGTCCGCAGGTGCAGGCTTCCCTCACGGTCGTTGGCGATCGAGCCCCCCGCCGGAGGCCACGGAGGGCTCAGCCAGCCCCCCTCCAGCGATTCCCCTCCCTGAGGCGTACATTCAGTGCGTCCACGGCCAGGGTAGCCTTCGGCCAGAGACCCCTCACTCCACCAATAGGGCCGAATCCATGTCACCCCGTCGTCTCGTTCTCGTCGCGTCACTCACCGCCATGGCGGCTTTGGCGGTCCCATTCACCTCCACCGACGCCCTCGCCCAGCGTGGCCGCGGCGCCTCCGGCGACACGGCCGGCCCGCGCGACCCCCTGGCCTCTGCCGTGCGGGGCATTCGCCTTCGGTCCATCGGGCCCGCTGTCATCTCGGGTCGCATCTCCGACATCGCCATCCACCCATCTGCCCCGAACACTTGGTACCTCGCCACCGCCTCGGGCGGGATGTGGAAGACGACCAACGCCGGCACGAGCTTCTCACCGATCATGGACCGTGAGGGCTCGTATTCCTTCGGCGTCGTCGTGATCGACCCCAACAACCCCGACGTGGTCTGGGCGGGCTCGGGTGAGAACAATCCCCAGCGGTCGGTCTCATTCGGCGACGGCGTCTACAAGTCCACGGACGCGGGCCGCACATGGCGCAACGTGGGCCTCCCGAACTCGGAGCACATTGGGAAGATCCTGATCGACCCGCGGAACTCGGACGTCGTCTATGTGGCGGCCCAAGGGCCCGTCTTCAACGGGGGCGGCGACCGCGGTCTCTACAAAACGACCGACGGAGGCGAGACCTGGACGAAGATCTTGGACGCAGGCGAGTGGGCCGGTGCCACCGATGTCGTGATGGACCCGCGAGACCCCGACCTGCTGATCGCCGCAACTTGGCAACGCGCGCGACGCCAGTGGACTCTCATCGCCGGCGGCCCCGAGTCGGGACTCCACCGCTCGACCGATGGTGGTGAGACGTGGTCCCGCGCGCAGCGCGGGCTCACGAGCGAAGAGCTGGGTCGGATCGGGCTCGCCATCTCTCCAGTGAATCCCGACGTGATATACGCCGTTGTCGAGGCGGCAAACGACGGCAGCGGCTTCTACCGCTCGGACAACAAAGGCATCAGCTGGCGACGGATGAGCGGGCAGAGCTCGAGCGGCAACTACTATCAGGAGATCATCGCAGATCCTGTCAACGTCGACCGCGTGTACCTGATGAACACGCGCTTCTCGGTCACCAACGATGGTGGGCGGACCTTCCGAAACGTGGGTGAGCGGAACAAGCATGTGGACAGCCACGTGATCTGGATCGATTCAGCAGACAACGACCACTTCCTCATCGGCACCGACGGCGGACTGTACGAGTCGTACGACGGCGGCCAGACCTACGATTGGTTTCAGAATCTGCCGCTTGCGCAGTTTTACCGGTTGGAGGTCGACAACGTCGAGCCGTTCTACCGAGTCTTCGGTGGCACCCAAGACAACAGCACGATGGGCGGCCCATCGCGAACGCGCACGCGGCGCGGTGCGGACAACGGCGACTGGTTCTTGACGCAGGGCGGCGACGGATTCTACTCGCGCGTCGACCCCACCGACCCCAACATCGTCTACTCCGAGTCGCAGTACGCCGGACTGACACGCTTCAACCTGGCTACTGGGGAGCGAGTGGCCATCACCCCGCAGCCAGAGCCGGGAGAGCCAGCGTTGCGTTGGCACTGGGATGCGCCACTCATCATCAGTCCGCACTCCCCTTCGCGCCTCTACTTCGCGGCACAGCGGGTCTTCCGGAGCGACGATCGCGGCAGCAACTGGACCCCTGTGAGCGATGATCTCACGACGCAGATCGACCGGAACCAATTGAAGATGATGGGCCGAGTCTGGGGCGTGGACGCGGTGGCGAAGAACCGGTCCACTTCGACCTGGAACAGCATCGTGACGCTGGCCGAGTCGCAGCTACGAGAGGGATTGCTCTGGGCGGGAACCGACGACGGCGTCATACACGTCACCGAGGACGGCGGCCAGACATGGCGCCGCATCGAGTCGGTCCGCGATGTGCCCGAAACGACGTTCGTCTCACGGCTGACGCCATCAGCGCACGACGTGAACACCGTCTACGCCTCGTTCGACAACCACAAGTCTGGCGACTACAAGCCGTATGTCGCGCGAAGCACGGATCTTGGCCGCTCCTGGACGATGATCTCGGGCAACCTGCCCGAGCGTGGCACCGTGTACGTGGTGCTCGAGGATCATCAGGATCCGAACCTCCTCTACGCCGGCACCGAGTTCGGCCTGTTCTTCTCACGGAACGGTGGCGAGAGCTGGACTCGACTCCGCAACGGGCTCCCCACCATCCAGGTCCGAGATATGGCACTCCAGACGCAGCACGACGATCTGGTGCTCGCCACGTTCGGGCGCGGATTCTACGTTCTGGACGACCTGGAAATCCTGCGCGCGTTGACACCAGAGGTGCTGGCGAGCGACGCGAGCCTGTTGCCGATCACTCGAGCACCGCTCTTCGTGCTGTCATCGCCGGATCCCGGTTGGCAGGGGGAGCGCTTCTGGACTGCCGACAACCCGCCGCTCGGTGCCAGCATCTTCTACTACCTGAAGGATCCCACGCGCACGCAGCGCGCCCAGCGCCAACGTGATGAGCGCGCGGCCGCTCGGCGCGGCGAGGACGTGTTCTACCCGTCCTGGGAGACGCTGCGAGCTGAAGACCGGGAGGACGATCCGACGATGATCCTCACGGTGACGGATGCCGAGGGTCGCGTCGTGCGACGTCTCACCGGCCCCGTGTCGGCGGGCCTGCATCGGGTAACCTGGAACCTCCGCTATCCATCGATGAGCCCGATCCGCGCCCAGACGGCGGGTGGTGGTGGCTTCGGCGGGTTTGGCGGCTTCGGCGGTGGCGGCGGGCCTTACATCGTGCCTGGGACGTACACCGTGTCGCTCGCCAGGAGCGTCGATGGCGTGGTGACAGCGGTGGGTGAGCCGCAGAGCCTCGAAGTCTATCTGCTCGACGGTGCGGCGACTCCTCGAACCCCAGAGGTGCTCGCGTTCCAACAGGAGGCGGCCGCGCTCCAGCGTGCGGTCCTCGGCGCCAACGCGGCCCTGGGCGAGGCGATGACCCGTATCGGCTTGTTGCGTCGTGCGCTCGACAACACCCCGGCCGATGTGTCGCCACTGCTGGCGGATCTGCAGACGGCTGAGACCAGCCTGCAGGCGATCCAGGATGAATTGAGTGGCGATCCCACGATGCGGCGCCGCAACGAGCCGAGCCCTCCGTCACTTCAGCAGAGGTTGGGGCGGATCACTGGAGGTGCGTGGTCCGGATCGTTGCAGGACGTGACAGGCACGCAGCGGCGGCAGCATGAGATCATCTCCGGAGAGTTTGCAGGCCTGCTCGAGCGCCTGCGCCAGGTGGTCGACGTGGACCTCAAGCGCATCGAGGATGCCGCTGAGGCGGCGGGGGCGCCTTGGACCAGTGGGCGCATTCCGAGCTGGAGACCGTGAGTCGCTGCCCGAGGTGAGGCAAAGCCATCATGTTGAAGAAAGCCGGAGAGCTTGCGCTCTCCGGCTTTCGGCGTTTCAGGTGATGCAGACGTTGAGCCGAACGACCGAACGTCCTTCCTCCGGCGCGCTGGGGTTCTCATCGAGTTGTGCGGGACGCTAGCGGGCGCGAGCCATCAGCTCTGCCAGACGCTGCCGGCTCTCAGCAACGAGATGCTGAGGATCGGGATCGGCGTTCTTCCAGAGGTCACTGAATGCGGCCAAGTGCTCGATCGCCTTCGACGTGTCGGCGGAGGCCAGGTAGGCATCAGCAGCCCGTCGGTGCGCGATCGGCCGCAAGGGACCGTACAGTCCATAGTCCAAGTAGTGCATTCCGTACGTGCTGCTGAGTGAGTCGTAGTGCGCCGCTGCCTCCGCGTACCTGCCCAGCGCTGTATAGGTGTCGGCGAGGATCAGACGCACCTGAGCACGGAGGATCCCATAGTCAGCCTCACGAGCGCGATGCAGGTGTTCGAGGCCCGCGTCTGCCCGACCGTCCCGAAGAGCGATGGCCGCGCGCACGAGCTCACCGATTCCAGTGGGCTCGACGTCCTCGGCCGCGAGCAATGAGTCCATCGGCGCTCACACGGGCGCCAGCGCTCGGGCGGGGCGGACGGTCCAAGACGGTGGAGGGCGATCCAGGTCAGGCTCACATGCAGCATCGTGCTGATCGTTCTCCACTGTCTTCGACCGTCCTTCACCGTCCTAGACCGTCGTGGCAGTTCTACTCATCCACAAACGCCCACAACAACCCGCGGCTCGTCTTATCCAGGCTCGACGGGTCTGCGATGTAGTACAGGTCGCCGGCCACGTCTCGGACGAGCAGGCCACCGCCGGGTACCTGGCGGGGCCAGTCATCGAGGCGCGTCTGGAAGGTGCGACTCCCATGCACGGTTTGCACCTTCCAGTTACGAATCTCGACTTCCTCGTCGATGTCGAGCACGCGCAGAACATCCAGCACGAACCCGGCCTCGACCAGGGCGACCTCCAAGACCACGCGCGAGGCGAGGTCGAGATCGGTGAGGTCGCGGACCAGCGCGAACTCTCTCTTCCGGTCATCGCGCAGCGAGATGAAGCGCGTGGGCTCGGACCATGGGAAGCATCGGCTCACCCAAACGGGTCGCGCCACTCCCCGCCGCTCTGCCCACAGCTGGCCGTCCGCCCTACGTTCGAGAAGCAGAACGTCGGGCGACGAATCCTCATCCTGCACTGCCGATACGAACCGACGCGCATACACGGTTGCCTTCATTTACGCTCCTTTCTGGAAGGAAGTCACGGTTGGAGGACGGCGGAAGACGGAGGATCGCCACCGCCTTCCACTGTCTTCACCGTCCTTCACCGTCCTTGAATGTCTTTCTATGCCAGTTCCTTTTGCAGTCGATACAACCCTGCGTACCGGCCATTCGGCCGACGCAGTAGCTCCCAGTGCGGTCCCGACTCCACGAGCTGGCCCTCCTCGATCACGAAGATTCGAGACGCCCGGCGCAGGGTGGAGAGCCGATGCGCAATCGCGAACACCGTGCGACCTGTGATCAGCCGGTCGATCGCCTCCTGAATCTTTCGCTCCGTCTCGGTGTCGACGCTGCTCGTGGCCTCATCAAGGATCAGGATGCGCGGGTCGTGCAGAATGGCCCGTGCGATCGAGACACGTTGTCGTTCACCGCCCGACAGCGTCTGGCCACGCTCCCCAACCACGGTGTCGTATCCGTGCGGGAGCTTGCAGATGAAGTCGTGAGCGTTCGCCGCCGCGGCTGCCTCCACGACGTCTTCGAGCGACGCCTCAGGCAATCCGTAGCGGATGTTCTCCAACACCGTCCCATGGAAGAGGTACGGGTCTTGGAGCACCATGCCGATCTGGCGCCGGTAGTGCCCACTGTCGAGCAGCTTGACATCGACACCGTCGATCTTGATCATCCCGCCCGTCGCGTCGTAAAACCTCGCAATCAGGTTGATAACCGTGGTCTTGCCGCCACCAGACGGACCCACCAGGCCGATTGTCTCCCCTGGCTCCACCTCGAACGAGACGCCGCGAAGCACCTGTCGCACTCCGTCGTAGCCGAAGGTCACGCTCTCGAACGTCACGCGACCTCGAACCGGATTGAGCTGCACCGGCTCGGCGCTGTCGACGACCTCTGGCTCGGTGTCCAGCACTTCGAACACCCGGTGCGCCGAGCTCGTGGCGCGGTTCATGATCCGCGCCATCTGCCCGATGATCTCGATCGGCGCGATGAACATCGTCGTGTACAGCAGGAACGAGACGAACGTCCCAGCCGACAGCGTGGCCGGGCTGCCGTCCGCGCCTCCCAACAATCGCGGCACGGCGAACACCCACACGGCGACCGTGGTCATGTGCACGGCGAGCATCAGCGCCGGCCAGAAGGAAGTCCACAGGTGGTGAATCCTGTTGAACTCCTTCGTGACGTCTACGTTTCGGTCGTTGAACCGTTCTGCCTCCCGCACCTCCTGGTTGAAGGCCTTGACGACCCGCATTCCCGGAATCGTGTCCGAGAGCACGTCGGTCACTCGCGACCACTTTCGCCAGGCCCGGATGAACAGCTGGTTGATTCGCTCCCCGTGGAGGAAGATCAGCCAGCAGAACAGTGGAACGGGCACCGTCATGATGAGCCCCAGCTTCCAGTCGAGACTCAAAAGCACGACACCGAGACCGATCAGCATCACGGCTGACAGCGACACGTCCACAACCCCGAACGCCAGGAACTCCCACAGTCGGTCCGTGTCGGAGCTGACACGCGTGATCAGGCTGCCCGTCTTCTTACGCGAGTAGAAACTCAGGCTGAGCCGCTGCAAGTGCTCGTACAGCTCGCCGCGGAGATCGCGGGCTACCCATTCGCCGAGGACCGACATCATCCGGAGGCGCACGACTGCGCTCAGTTGCCGCACGAGGTAGACCACGACCATGGCGCCCACGGCCATCCATGCGATGATGATCCCCGTGCGCCAAGGCAGGCTGCCCTCCTGCACCGGCCGGGCGACACTGTCAATCAGGTACCCGGCCAGGTACGGCGGCACGAGACTCACGAGCGTGATCACCGCAGCGGCGCTCATGCCCAGGGCGACCTTTCGCCGATAGGGCGCGAGGTAGCCCAGCAACCGCAAGAGCACACTCATCCGATTGCCGGCGACGAGTGCCTGCGCCTCGTGGATCGGCCCCGCGACCGCTCGGGCATACTCGACGTCCGCCTCGTCCGACGCCACCGCGCGGCCCGCGACCTCCTCCTCGATCACGAACCGGATGTTTTCCATGGCACGCCGCTGACGGAACGTGTAGCGCACCACCGCCAGGGCTGGATCGCCAGGCGGGCCGAGGAAGGTCAGGACGCTGCCGCTCAGGCTCGGTGCCTCACGCACGGCGTGAACACGGGCCCGCTCGAAGCTCGTGAGCTCCCAGTCACCGTCAGCGGAGGCCCGGGCCACCGCGAGTTGCCGCGGGCCCAGCGCGACCCATGACTGCGTGAGCCGCATCGCCTGGTCGAGATCGGCCAGGGCGTAGAGCTGCACCGGCTCATCACCCCATGCGGCCTCGATCTTCGCACGGAGCGCTGGAGGCAGCCGAGAGGGCTGGTCGGTGTAGCGATCTACGATCTGTCGATTACGGTCGAGGTCCTGCGTCGTCATGGGCCGTGATCCTCAATTCGTTGCCAACGAAAACAGCCTTCCGGGGTCTCGGTTCGAGCACCCGGAAGGCCGGATCACGTCACGCAGAATCCAGTGCTTCTAGTCGGGTGCTCTCCTCTGGCGGAGCGAATCCGCGCTGTCGGGATAGCAGGCGCTCATGGGCGCACTGGTCCCCCGAAAGACCGGATCGAGCCAGATGGTCCGGGCCGGGCCGGTAACGGGAATTGGAATGAGCTGTCGCATCTGTCGAAAAAAGCTCCGTTTGCTCCCGACATCAGTCAATTGCGGTCGACCAAGCTAACAGTAGACCGTGCTCACGGGCAAGAGGTCACCGGCGAGCCTTCGCCAGCCTCGCTCGCGATCAATCCTCCCTAACAACTTCGCTCGGGACGGCTCCCAAGTTTCACCGCGTGGATGATGGTGGGACTCGGATGTTTCCTTCTGCAACTGCCCATCCATGCGCACGGCACATGGGTGTGGAGCGTTGCGAAGGCCTCGCCTCAGAGCGGTCAGGCGCAGTCCGATCTGATCGATCGCGGCCCGCCACCTTGTTGCCCCGCGCGTCTGGTTCTATCCTGGCGCCATGCTCGACCACATGACCCGCGCCATCCTCATCGAGCGCCTGGGGGCACCGGAAGTACTCGTGGAGCGAGAGGTTCCACTGCGGCGACCTGGCCAAGGCGAGGTGCATGTGCGCGTACATGCGGCGGGTGTGAACTTCGCCGACCTCATGATGCGCGTCGGCCTCTACGGCACCGTTCCCCCGCGGCCATTCAGCCCCGGATTCGAGATCGCAGGTGAGGTCGTCAGGGTGGGTTCCGAGGCTGGGCAGTGGCGAGTTGGAGATCGTGTGGTTGCGGTGCTCCGTCACGGCGGCTACGCGCGAGACGTCGTCGTCCACGCCCGCCAAGTCTTTCGGCATCCCGGTGGCCTCACCGCAGCCGAGGCAGCGGCCATTCCGGTGGTCTTTCTCACGGCGTGGATGGTTTTGTTGGAGGCGGGGCACGCCCGCGCCGGTGAGACGGTGCTCGTGCTCGGGGCTGGAGGCGGCGTCGGGACCGCCGCGGTGCAGCTGGCACGACGCCACGGTCTCCGCGTGATCGGCACAGCCGGCTCACAGCGCAAGCGTGACTTCGTCACGAAGGAGTTGGGCGCCGAGATCTGCTTCGATTCGGGCGACAAATGGGAGGGCGATGTACGGCAGCTCGTCGGCGAGCGTGGTATCGATATCGCCCTCGATCCCGTGGGCGGGCAGGCGACGGCCGCTTGTCGGAGGCTGCTCGCGCCACTCGGGCGACTTGTGTTCTATGGGATGAGCACCGCAATGCCAGGCACCAAACGCAGCTGGCTGCGAGCCCTGCGCGCCCTGCTCCGCACACCGCGATTCCATCCGCTCTCGCTGGTTGAGCCCAGCGTCGGTGTGTTCGGCGTGCACCTCCTCCACCTCGGGGCCAAGGAGGCAGTGCTGCAGCGAGCCATGGACGAGATCTACGAGGGTGTTGCGGGCGGAGAGCTATCGCCGATCGTGGATCGGACTTTCCCCCTCGACCGTGCAGGAGCCGTGGAGGCGCATCGCTACCTCCATGCGCGAGAGAACCTGGGGAAGGTCGTGCTGGCAAACGAGACGGGTTGACCGTTTGGCGTCAGACGTCAAAAGCCGCAGCAGCCCTCTCGATGTCGTCCGGCCGGACGTACACCACGTAGCCATAGCTCCCCTTCCCGTCGGTCACGCCACTCGACGCATAGACGTTGACGCTTGCCGCGGAGAGCTTTTCGTGGATCTCGGCGAGCGCGCCGAGCTCGTCGTCCCCCCGAACGAGGAGTGCAGTGTACGGGCCGTCAAGCTCAAACCCGATCTGACGTGCTGCCTCGGACAGCTTGTGGGAATCTTCGGGGAAGAGCGAAAGCTGTGTCCGCACAGGCCCCACTGGAACCGCCGTGAACGCGAGGAGATTGATGCCCAGGTCCGCGAGTCCCGTGAGGAGCTTGTACGCTTCGCCCGGCTGGTCCCTGACCGTTGTGTAGAAGTATTCGATCTTCCTGATGCTGAATGCCATGCTTGCTCCTAGCCTCCGTACGCGACCCGTCTGTTGAGAACCTCCCAGCGAGCGTTCACTTCGTCTTGGATCGACGCAATCTGGTCGTCGTTGAGATGCCGGAAACGGCCCTGTTTCCGGATGTAGGGCTCCACCGGATCGCCGGGGTGCTCTCCCGTGAAGCACCACCGGTCACCGTGCTCCACTTCCATCAGCGGGAAGATCCGCGTGCGCACCGCCATGCGCGCGAGCTCGACGGTCGCCTCATCGGCTGTCTTCCAGCCGGGGGGACAGGGCGCCAGGATGTGAATGAACCGCATCCCGCGAATCGCCTTCGCCTTCTCGACCTTCGTCACCAAATCTGCCGGGAAGGCCACGGTGGCGGTTGCGGCATAGGGGATCCGGTGAGCCGCGAGGATCGAGAGGATGTCCTTCTTCACATGAGTTTCCGGATGGGCTGCGGGGGTCGTCGTCGTCCATGCGCCCCAGGGCGTCGACGACGAGCGTTGGACTCCCGTGTTCATGTAGGCTTCGTTGTCGTAGCAGCAGTAGAGGATGTCTTCGTTTCGCTCCGCCGCCCCCGAGAGTGCCTGCAACCCTATGTCGAACGTTCCTCCGTCTCCTGCCCACACCATGACAGTGGTGTCATGATCTCCCCGCTGCTCGAGCGCTGCCTTCACTCCCGATGCGACGGCGGCGCCGGTCTCGAACGCCGTGTGGTAGAGCGGCACCTTGAGCGAAGACTGTGGCCACGGGCCCGCAATGATACTCCAACAGCAGGCCGGTAGGACCACCACGGTCTCGGGCCCGAGGGCCTTGAGCACCAGGTTCATCGCCATGGCGCCCGCGCATCCGGGGCAGGCCAGATGGCCCGAGGTGAGGTACTGCTCGTCGGGAATCTGGTCTTTGATGACGAGCTGGCTCATGGGTTCACCCCCACCCAAAGGTCCTCTCGCTCAGGCTCCCGAGCGGCGAGGGACCGATCGATGATCTCGGAGATCACCGGAGGCGTCACATCGCGCCCGCCCAGGCCCAGCACATAACCAAAGATCTTCGGCCGCGCTTCCAGAGCCACGTCGTACAGGGCCGATCGGATCTCTTCCGCGAAGATGCCGCCGTGGCCCGGTGACACGTTGCGATCCAGTACTGCGACGCACGGCACGCCGGCCAGAAGCTCACGCAGTTTCTCCGTCGGGAAGGGTCGAAACATCTTCACCTTGACGAGCCCGACGGGTTCGCCGTTGGCCCGTCGCTCGTCGACGACGTGCCGCGCGGTGGAAGTGATCGTCCCGGATGTGACGAGCAACAGCTCCGCGTCGTCGGCCCGGTAAGCCTCCACGGCCCCGTAGGCCCGCCCCAACAACTCGCTCCACTCGGCCTCGACGCGGTCGAACGCTTGGCGCCCTGCTTCCATCGCCTCCTGCTGCTGCCACCGCATCTCCATGTAGGCGTCAGGCCTGACCAGGGCACCGAACGCATGTGGCTCGGCCGGGTCGAGCTTGTAGCGCGCCTCGCGCCGCGGCAGGAACGCATCCACTTCTTCTTGCGTCGGGATATCCACCGGTTCGGAGGTGTGCGAGAGAAAGAAGGCGTCGAGCACGATCATGACTGGGAGGTCAACGGCCTCGGCCAGCTTGAAGGCCTGGATGGTCGTGTCGAGCACCTCTTGGTTCGTCTCGCAGTAGAGCTGAATCCAGCCCGTGTCCCGCTGCGAAAGGCTGTCGTTCTGGTCGGTCCAGATGTTCCAACCGGGGCCCAGCGCTCGATTGATGTTGGCGAGGACGATGGGATGCCGTCCGCCGCCGGCCCAATGCAGGAGCTCGTGCATGAGTGCGAGCCCCTGTGAGGAAGTTGCGGTAAATGCGCGAGCGCCCGTCGCCGAGGCACCGATACACGCAGCCATGGCGGAGTGCTCCGACTCGACCTTGATGAACCGGGCATCGAGCTCGCGCGCGGCGCACATCTCGGAAAGCTCCTCGACGATTTGCGTCTGCGGAGTGATGGGATACGCCGAGATCACCTCCGTGCGGGCGAGCTTCACTCCCCACGAGACTGCATGGTTGCCCATGATGACCTTCTTCACAGGCCCTCCTGGGTCATGGTGATAGCGCCACGCGGGCACTCGGCGGCACAGACACCACATCCCTTGCAGTAGTTCATGTCGATCTCGAAGCCGCCGTCCGTACGCCGGCTTATCGCGAGGTCGGGACAGAAAATGAGACAGAGCTCGCACTCGTTGCACACGCCGCAGTTCAGGCAGCGCCGCGCCTCAGCCAACGCCGCATCGTGGGACAGACCACGATTCGCCTCGTCGAAAGCGTGAGTCGCGCTAACCTCGTCCAGGTGCTCGTCTTCGTGTCGAGCGGCGTGCTCGAAGTAGTTGAGGTTCATCTGCTCGCCGCTCACTACCTCGTTGGCTGGGGTCGCGCGACGTACGGGATCGTCCTGGCGCCAGCGGGTCATGCTTACGTTGCCGCCGCCGAGACGGAGCGCGGCCAGACTCTCGTCGGACAGCTCGCCGGCCATGCGCCGCAGGTAGAGATCGATCCCGAGGGCAGCACGCTTGCCACTGCCTAGCGCATCGGCCACGGTGCGTGGCTCGTTTGCCACGTCGCCGCCCGCAAAGACCGCAGCTTGGCTGGTTGTTCCGAGCCTCCCGATCCGCACACCACCAGCCTCGCTGTCGACGTGCGATTGGAGGGTATCGAGGTCGGTTGCCTCGCCGATCGCCGTGAGCACCAGATCGGCCCGCACTGAGAACCGTCCGCGCTCCGTCGGCATCGGCCTACGTCGCCCGCTCTCGTCCGGCGGCCCGAGCTCCATTCGCGTGCATTCGAGACCGACGAGCCGACCGTTCACACTGCGCGAAGCCGTCGGCGCAGCGAGATAGACGAATGCCACCCCCTCGTGATCGGCTTCTTCCACCTCCTGTGGAATGGCCGGCATCTCCGCCCTGCCGCGTCGGTAGAGCACGAGCGGCTCAGCGCCCAGCCGGAGCGCCGTTCGCGCACAGTCCATCGCAGTGTTACCGCCACCCACCACAACGACGCGTTTGCCGAGAAGATCCGGACGCTCACCCGCATTGACCCGCTTCAGGAACTCGAGGCCGCGCTCGATCCCTGGTACTCGCTCGCCCTCCATGCCGGCGTCGCGACTCCGGTGCGCCCCAGCCGCAATGAAGACGGCATCGTGCCCGAGTTGGTCCCACCCCGGATCGTCGCCCACCCGCATGCCGCACCTGATCTCCACACCCTGCGCCTCGATTCGCGCGATCTGCTTGTCGAGCACGTCACGAGGTAGCCGGTACTCCGGGATGCCGGGCCGTAGCATGCCTCCGGGCTCGGCTCCATCCTCGTAGACGGTCACCGCATAGCCAAGCCGCGCCAGATGGTACGCACAGGAAAGCCCCGCCGGACCTGATCCCACGATTCCGACCGTCTCCTGCCGGGTGCGACCTGGTGGACGAGGGAGCGGCGCATCCAACTCCATATCGCCCAGCGTGCGCTCAACTGCGTGGATCGCGACCGGTTGGTCGAACTGCACGCGGTTGCAGGAATCCTCGCAAGGGTGATGGCAGACTCGGCCCGTGACGGCGGGCATCGGGTTTTCGCGGAGTAGGAGATCGCGGGCCTCCTCTTCCCGGCCCTCCCGGAGGAGGTTCATGTAGCCCTCGATGTCGATGCCCACCGGGCACGCGACATTGCAGGGTGCTACACGATCGCGATACTGCGGTCGGATGTATTTCCACGAGCCCGTGTGGTTGACGAGGGTCGACGTCTGGCTCACGGCGATGGGCGGAATACCGCGAAGCGGAGGAGTCACTTTCTGGTCGTCAGGCATGGACCGACTCCGTGCTCTCGACCACACGCACCGCTCGAGCGGCCTCCTCTGCCGCGCGCACGTTCTCCCCGGCCTTCTGCGGGATGTCGTCACGGATCGCGGCGCAGACCGACTCGAGCCGCACCAGCTGTGAATGCACCGCGAACGCGCCAGCCATGGCGGTGTTCACGAGCGGCTGGGCCTTCGAGCCGAGCCCGTGCCGGCTCGCGATCGTGCCAGCGTCCACCGTCGCCACCCGGAATCGCCTGCGCAGCTCCGAGTAGCTCTCAGGCCCCCGTGGCGAGTTGATCAAGATCGAGCCGCCCGGCTTGAGGCCCGAGGTGACGTCGGTCGCCTCGACCAGAGTGGGGTCCAGCACGATCAGATCGTCGGGTGCCGTGATCTCACAGCGGAGTTGGATGGGAGCGTCGGATACCCTGAGGAACGCGGCAACCGGCGCTCCGCGCCGCTCCACCCCGAAGGCTGGGAACGACTGGACCCAATGCCCGTCGCGGAACAGCGCCACGGCGAGGATCTTGGAGGCGACAACGGCCCCCTGACCGCCGCGCCCGTGGATTCGTAGCTCATACATTCGCGGACGTCCGATGCGCGTACTTCTACGGTATGTCGAGCCGTCTAAAGAACCCTTTAGGTGCAAATAAAGAACTGCTCATAGACGGATCCGTACCTTGGGTCCGTCGAACGGCCCGAGGCACGAGCCGAGCGGCCGGGCGTCCCACCGGCCAGAGGAGAACCGATGTCGATGCCTCAAGGGGGCGTGTCGCCGCAGCCGGGGCCGGATCTCGAGCACGGGCTAGGTGTTCCCTGCGCCGAGGCCCAACCCGACGGCGTGCCATGCGACGAGATCAAGCCCGACTGCACCGATTGCGAGCGGGGACGGGCCTCCGGGGCCGACGTCCCACCCGACCCGAAGCAGCCTCTCGAATCGCAGTAGGCCACGCGGCTCGACCCACCTCCCCCGACATCTAGCCGCTGAGTGTTGCGACGCTGCAACAGCTCGCGGAATGCGACGCCCAACGTCCCGTCTCGTCGGGGGCCGAGCCAACCGCCGCTGTGCCTGACGGTTAGCTTGCTGCCCCTCTGTGCGGCCTACATATTGCCACCCCAGCACTACGGACGCCCTCGAGACACAACCAGTAGCCGGAGTAGCGGATGCGCCGTCTCACTCTCGTCGCCCTTGCGGGCACTTTTGTCATCACCGCCTGCCAGGACGCCCGGGAGCCAGCGGGCCCGGATGCCCCGAGCCTGGCCCGCGAGGCGGGTCGAGTCGTACCCGGCGAGCATATCGTCGTATTCGCTCCGTCGGTGCGCGACGCTCCTGGGCTGGCGCGGCAGCTCACGAACGCGCACGGGGGAACGCTGCGGTTCGTGTATCAGAATGCAATCCGAGGGTTCGCCGCT
Source organism: Gemmatimonadota bacterium (assembly GCA_039591795.1). Taxonomy (GTDB): domain Bacteria; phylum Gemmatimonadota; class Gemmatimonadetes; order Gemmatimonadales; family GWC2-71-9; genus JBDHCY01. The sequence goes on from JBDHCY010000002.1 coordinate 41,013, forward strand.
TCGCTGCCGGACGTCGCGGCCGAAGCGCTCCGCCGGAACCCCAACGTGGCGTACGTCGAGCCCGATCGGGAGGTGACGCTGTTCGATACCCAGACCAACCCGCCGGCCTGGGGGATCGACCGGATCGACCAGCGCCAGCTACCCCTCTCGGCGAGCTATGCGTATCCCAACACGGGCGCGTCGGTGAACGTCTACATCCTCGACACTGGCATCCGCCTCACGCACACTGAGTTTGGCGGGCGCGCAAACTATATCCCCAACGGCTCGAACGGTGACTTCGTGGACGACGGCCACGGCTCGGCGGCGGACTGCCACGGGCATGGCACACACGTGGCCGGCACCGCGGCCGGCACGAACTACGGTGTGGCGAAGAGTGCCACGATCTGGTCAGGACGAGTCGTCAACTGCAGCGGCGGCGGGCTCGTCTCGATGGCGATTGCGGGAGTCGACTGGATCACGGCGAACGGCCAGTCGCCTGCGGTCGTCAACATGAGCCTGGGCTACGGCAACGTGCAGTCGCTGCGCGATGCCGTCGAGGCATCGGTTGCGGCGGGCTTCAACTATGCCGTCGCGGCTGGCAACGGCAACTTCGCCGGAATCCCGCAGGATGCCTGCAGCGAGAGTCCGGGCGGTGCGCCGAACGCGCTCACGGTGGGTGCCACGGCAAGCGACGACGACGAAGCGTCGTTCTCGAACTACGGCTCGTGCGTGGACATCCTGGCACCGGGCGTGAGCATCTGGTCGGCCTACCATTCGAGCAACTCCGCCACGGCGTCGATGAGTGGGACCTCCATGGCGACGCCGCACGTGGCGGGTGCCGTGGCACTCTATCTCGACGCCAACGCCGGAGCGACGCCGGCACAGGTCTCCTCCGCCTTCACGACGAACGCTACCACGAACGAGATCAGGTTTCACCGGAGGAGCCGCAGGTCCGGGACTCCCAATCGGCTCCTGTATGTCGGGTTCATCGGTGGCGGCGACCCGCAGCCGAACAGTCCGCCCTCGGCCTCTTTCACTTACAGTTGCACTGGGCTTTCGTGCGATTTCGACGGCAGGGGCTCCGATGACTCAGAGGGGCCGATCGCGAGCTACGTATGGAACTTCGGTGACGGCAACTCAGGCACCGGATCGACGGCCAGTCACACTTACGGCAGCAACGGTACATACTCCGTGTCCCTCACGGTGACTGACGACAGCTCGGCCACCGATACGGACTCGCAGAACGTGACGGTCTCGAGCGGCAGTGTTGAGGGAATCACCCTCTCAGCTTCGGGCCGCAAGGTGCGGGGGGTGCATCACGTCGACCTCACCTGGTCTGGAGCGAGCGGCACCAACGTCGACGTATACCGCAATGGTGCGGCGGTCGCGACCACGACGAACGACGGCGAATACACCGACAACACGGGCAACAAGGGTGGTGCGAGCTACGTCTACCAGGTGTGCGAAGCGGGCACGAGTACCTGCTCGGAAACCGTCACGGTGAACTTCTGATCGCAACGCTCAGCCCGATGCGCCCCGGTCGTCGACTGGGGCGCATCGTCTTTCCGGCCACACTCGCCCTCTTCCTGAGCGGCACCGTCGGTGCTTTTGGAGGAACGGACGTGCCCGCGACACCCAGCCTCGAGATCGAACTCTCCACCGATCGGACAACCTACGCATCGGCCGACACAGCGCTCGCTACGCTCACGGTGATCAACCGCGGCGACACCGCCGTGACGCTCGACTTCGCCTCCGGCCAGCGCTACGAGTTCGAGCTCCGAGGCACCGACGACACGCTAGTCTGGCGATGGTCCGATGGGCGGGGGTTCATCCAGATGCTGGGCCAGGAGACGATCGCGCCAAGAGAGCGTCTCGCCTACGAAGAGCGGATACCGCTTCCCCGAGTTCCCGGTGAGTACCGCCTCATCGGGATGCTCGCATCTGCGAGCTCCCCTGGACCGGCGAGCGTCGAGCTTCGGGTGGAGTAGACAGAGGCGAGCGGGAGTGTTCCCCGCTCGCCTCTGACACAATCGTCCGCACTGCTCAAACCATCCCAGCGCGACTGACTACGGCTTCCGCGGGATCGTCACTGTCTGCGGTGCCTTCGGCCGCACGCCATGCTCGTCGAGCATGCGGTTCAACGCCGGCACCCGGTCGGTGATCATGGTGTTCAGCTTTTCGATGATCGACGGTACCTGTTCCCACGATCGCTCGAGGCCCCAGAGCTGGTCGGCAGTCGGTCTCGTGGTGGACCCCTCGATACCGAACGCACCGCGTGCACCGGCGCCTGCCGTCGCAAGCTCGCGCTGAAGGCGACTGAGCTCGGTAGAGAGCTCGTTGGCTTCCTTCTGAACTTCCTCCGGCGCGTCGCTGTCCTCGAGTAGCTTGCGCACCTCGCCAACCTGCCCAACCAGCTGCCGCACTGCCCTCGTCGCCTCGTACATCGGCTTCGCAAGGGCGTAGGCGCTCATCAGCGCCTCCTG
>JBDHCY010000003.1:0-39934 GCA_039591795.1 Gemmatimonadota bacterium
GGTGGCGCTGGTGGTGTGGTCGTGAGCGGGCTCGTGCGCGCGTGGCTTCGCCTGTTCACGGTGCAAGCATCGTGGAACTACGAACGGATGGTGGGTACTGGCGTGGGGTTTGCCACCGAGCCGCTCCTCGACGAAGTGCGGGTGGAGCGGGGGCCGGCTTCGGCCAAGGCCGCCCTCGCGCGCGCCACACGGTACTTCAACGCGCATCCGTACTTCACGGCCTTCGCCGTCGGCGCTCAAGCACGCGCCGAACGGGACGGCGTTCCCCCTCACCAGGTCGAGCGACTGCGCCAGGCCCTCGCGGCTCCCCTCGGGTCGATGGGTGACCGGCTCGTCTGGGCTGGGTGGCTGCCGGCTACCGCCGCGCTGGGCCTACTCATCACCGTGCTGGGTCATCCGTGGATCGGCGTGTTCCTTTTTCTCGGACTGTACAACGCCATGCACATCACCCTGCGCACCTGGGGTCTCCTGGCCGGCTGGCGCCTGGGACTCGGCGTGGGGCAAGCCCTCGCCAAGCCGGTGTTGCGGCGAAGCGTTGGTGCGGCGCCAGCGGTCGCGGGCTTCGCGCTGGGACTTGCGCTGCCGGCCGCCGCTCGGTGGGGAACGGCGCTCGTCGCCCCAGCGGCCTGGTGGGCGATGGCAGGTGTCGTGGCAGCAACGGTCGTGTTGGGTCGCTGGCTGTTCCCCTCGCTCGGTGGCGTGCGGCTTGCCGTGCTCCTCCTCGCCGCGGGCGCGCTCGCCGAGCTGGTGTGGCCGTGATGGAGCGTACCGTGCGGCTAGCCAATCAGAACGGGCTGCACGTGCGGCCGGCGGCGGAGTTCGTGAAGGTGGCGACCCGCTTCCGGGCGGAGGTCCGTGTGGAGAAAGACGGGCTCGAGGTCAACGGGAAGAGCATCATGGGTGTGATGATGCTCGCCGCAGAGTACGGAAGCACCCTGGTGGTGCGGGCTGAGGGAAGCGACGAGCACGCTGCCCTGGAAGCGCTCGTCGAGCTCCTCACCACGCCCTTCGAGGAGCTGTGAACGACCCCCGCCTCCTCACCGGTATCGGGGTGTCCCCCGGCATCGCCGTCGGGCGCGCGGTGCTGTCCCGCCGTGAGGTTCCCGATGTTCCTCACCGCACGGTGCCCCTTCGTCAGGTGCGGAAGGAGATTCGTCGCATTACGGCGGCGGTCAACGATGTGCGCCGGTACCTCGAGGGCTTGCGGACGGAGGCGGCTGACGCCGCCGGTCCCGACGCCGCGAAGATCTTCGATGGGCAGGTGCTGATGCTCACCGACGCGGAGTTCCTTCGTGGCGTCGAGGAGCTCATCCGCGATCACCGGTTGACCGCGGAGAAGGCATACGAGTTTCGTGCCCTTGAGGTGTGCGACCTGTGGTCGAAGGCGGAGAGCGCGCTGCTCCGCGACCGGGTCACCGATTTCACTGCCGTCGCCAACCATGTGATTGGCCGCCTGATGGGGCGTGATCCGAGCGCGATTCGGAGCGAGCTCACCCAGGAAGAGTTGACGGTGCTGGTCATGCACGAGCTCTCGCCGGGGCTCGCCGTCGAACTGCACGGATCCAACGTCGTAGGCGTCGTGAGCGAGGAAGGGACTCGCACGTCGCATGCGGCCATCCTGGCCCATTCGCTGGGGATGCCGGCGGTCTTGGGAGCGTCTGGGGCGCTCGATCGGATCGCAGCTGGCGAGCGAGTGATCATCGACGGGGCGCGTGGGCTCGTGTTGCGAGCCCCCACCGAGGCGGAGGTCGCAGACGCAGAGGCGCGCGAAGGTCGTCGTCGACTCCACGCCGACGCACTTGCTGAGACACTTGATCTCGAAGCTCGAACGCCCGACGGACATGAGATCGTGCTGCGCGGGAATCTCGACCTGCCGGCGGAGCTCGACGTGGTGCGTCGGTTCGGGGCGCAGGGCGTGGGGCTCGTGCGGACCGAGTTCCTCATCACCGCGCGCACCCGCCTCCCGACGGAGGAGGAGCAAGTCGCCTATTTCACGAAGCTCGCCCACGCCTTCCCCGACGACCCGGTTGTGGTGCGAACCTACGACCTGGGGGGGGACAAGATCCCCGCGGCCTTTCGAGCACCTCCCGAACGGAATCCCTTCTTGGGATGGCGAGCAATTCGGGTGTGTCTCGATCGTCCGGAGATCTTCCGACCGCAAATCCGGGCCGTGCTGCGAGCTGCGACGGCGGGGAACGTGCATCTGTTACTGCCGATGGTGACGCGCCTCGACGAGATTGAGGCGGCGCGTGCGCTGATTGCGGATGAAGCGACCCGGCTTGCCGGAGAAGGCGTGCCCGCGGCGGCTTCGGTGCCGCTGGGGGTGATGGTCGAAACGCCGGCCGCGGCGGTCATGGCGGATCGAATCGCCGAGGTCGTCGATTTCATGAGCGTCGGCACGAACGACCTGACGCAATACACGCTGGTCATCGATCGGGGCAATGCCAAGCTCGCCTCGCGCTTTCGTAGCTACGACCCCGCCGTGGTTCGGCTCATGCGCGGGATCGTTGATGCGGGGCGAGCTTCTGGTGTGCCCGTGTCCGTCTGCGGCGAGATGGCGTCGGAGGTCGTCGAAGCCTTCCTGCTGCTCGGACTCGGCTACACGACGTTCAGCGTCGCGGCTCCGGCGCTTCCCATGCTACGCTGGTTCGTTCGTCAGGTGCCCATGGCAGACGCCCAGCGAGCCGCCGCCGCAGTGATGGAGGCTCGGACGGCGAGCGACGTATGGCACCTTCTCCGTGAAGCGCTCGCAGCACACGTCGATCTCGCGCTCGTCGACGTGCCAAACGAGGTTGCCGCCCCGGAGGGCCACGGCTAGCTTGCACGCCATGACTGAGCTGCCTCGTCACGTCTTCACCTCCGAATCCGTAACGGAGGGTCATCCCGACAAGCTGGCTGATCAGATCTCGGACGCCATTCTCGATGCAATCGTCGCGCACGATCCGGTGGCGCGGGTTGCGTGCGAGACGTTGGTGACGACCGGGCTCGCGGTCATCGCGGGTGAGATCACGACGGACACTCACGTCCACATTTCGGACATCGTCCGCGACACCATCCGGGCCGTGGGGTATACCGATGCCGATTATGGCTTCGACGCCGACACGTGCGCCGTTCTGACGACGATCGACCGGCAATCGCCCGACATCGCGTTGGGTGTCGATACCGGAGGCGCGGGCGATCAGGGCATGATGTTCGGTTACGCCACCGACGAGACGGCGTCGCTGATGCCCCTCCCGATCGTACTTGCCCACCAGCTCGCCTATCGCCTCGCCGCCGTGCGCAAAGACGGCACGCTCGAGTGGCTGCGGCCCGATGGCAAGACGCAAGTGAGTGTCGAGTACGAGAGCGGTCGCCCGGTGCGGGTACAGACCGTAGTCGTCGCGACACAACATGCCGAGCGGATCTCGCATGGCGAGGTCGAAGAGGCAATGACCGATGCGGTCATCCGCCCGACGCTCGCCGCGGCAGGGGCCGACGCCACCGGCGCGAGCTTCGTGATCAACCCGACAGGACGGTTCGTCGTGGGAGGGCCGCAGGGCGACGCTGGGCTGACGGGCCGCAAGATCATCGTCGACACGTATGGGGGCATGGCCCGCCACGGTGGCGGCGCCTTCAGCGGGAAGGACCCGTCAAAGGTTGATCGCTCGGCCGCATACGCGGCGCGCTGGGTGGCGAAGAACATCGTGGCGGCGGGGTACGCTCGCCGGTGCGAGGTGCAGCTGGCGTACGCCATCGGACGAGCCGATCCCGTCTCGGTCATGATCGAGACGTTCGGCTCTGGGCAGGCACCGGCAGCCGCGCTGGCAGCGGCGATTCGGGAGGTGTTCGATCTCACCCCGAACGGGATCCTCGAGACGCTCGACCTCCGCCGTCCGCTCTACCAGCCGACCGCTGCCTACGGCCACTTCGGGCGGGACGTCGAGACTCGCACGGTGCAGGGCCAGCAGATCGAGCTCTTTCCATGGGAACGAACCAACCGGGTGGAAGATCTACGCGTCGCGTTGCAGCGAAGCGGAGCGGCCATCCGAGAGGAGGCACCTAGCAGGTCATGACGACAACACAGGATGTGACGCTTCCGGCTGATATTCGCGACCTGGCCCTGGCAGACGAGGGACGACGACGCACCGAATGGGCTGAGCGCTCGATGCCGGTCCTCCGCCAGATCCGGGAGCGACTCGCTCGCGAGCGGCCCTTCGCAGATCGAGCGATGTCAGCGTGTCTGCACGTGACGACCGAGACGGCGAATCTCGCCATCACCCTCAAGGCCGGTGGTGCCCGCGTCGCTCTCTGTGCCTCGAACCCGCTCTCCACGCAAGACGACGTCGCGGCCCACCTGGTCCGAGATCATGGCATTTCGGTTTTCGCCATCAAGGGCGAAGATCACGAGCTGTACTACGATCACATCCGGGCAGCGCTCGCCCACGGGCCGGAGATCACGATGGACGACGGGGCCGATCTCGTCGGTGCATTGCACATGATCGCGCTCGACCGGCTCGACGACGTGGCGCCGCCCCTGCGTGCCTGGGTGGAGCGTCTGCCCCGGGCGGAGCGCCAGGCGCTGGTGGAGGGCGTTACCGGCTCGACCGAAGAGACGACCACCGGCGTCATCCGCCTGAAGGCAATGGCGCGCGACGGCGTGCTCCAGTTCCCCGTCATCGCGGTCAACGACAGCAACACGAAGCACTTGTTCGACAACCGTTACGGCACGGGGCAGTCGACGCTCGATGGTATCCTCCGCGCGACCAACGTCCTGGTGGCCGGGAGCGCAGTCGTCGTGGCCGGGTATGGCTGGTGTGGCCGGGGCTTCGCACAGCGCGCGCGCGGTGCCGGGGGCAACGTGATCGTGACCGAAGTCGACCCGCTACGAGCATTGGAGGCCAAGATGGACGGCTTCCAGGTCCTGCCCATGGCGGAGGCGGCGCCGATCGGCGACATCTTCGTGACGCTCACCGGCAACCGCGACGTGCTTCGGGTCGAGCACATGCGCCGAATGAAAGACGGCGCGATCGTGGCGAACTCGGGGCACTTCAACGTCGAGATCGACCTGGAGGGGCTCGAGCGCATTGCGGAGGGCCCCCGTCCGGTGCGCGAGTTCGTGAACGAATGGATGCTGGACGGCCGGCGGCTCTTCGTCGTGGCCGAGGGCCGCCTCGTGAATCTCGCAGCGGCTGAAGGTCACCCGGCCAGCGTGATGGACATGTCGTTCGCCAATCAGGCGCTTGCCGCCGAATACCTCGTCTTGCACGGCAGCGACCTGACGCGCGACGTGCATCGCGTGCCGGCGGCGCTCGATCAAGAAATCGCCGCCCTCAAGCTCGCGGCGATGGGAACCGCAGTCGACGTGCTGACTCCCGAGCAGGAGCGCTATCTCCAGTCGTGGGAGGAAGGAACCTGACCGGTGATAGTGGGAGGAAGGAGCCAGACGCGGTGATCGAGGTACAGGTGGCTCACCTCGGGTTGGATCGGGCGAGCAACCAGCCGGTCGTCATTCTCCAAGAGCGAGACGGGGATCGCGTGTTGCCGATCTGGATTGGCCCGGCAGAGGCCAATGCCATCGCCATGGAAATGGCTGGGCACAAATTCTCCCGGCCACTCACACACGACCTGATCAAACAAGTGGTCGTGGGGCTCGGCGGCGAGCTCCGACGCGTCGTGATCACGCAAGTGAAGGAGAACACCTACTTCGCCGAGCTGCACCTGCATCGCGACCAAGACGTGATCCGTGTCGACGCACGACCGTCCTACAGCATCGCTATCGCACTGCGGATGAAGGCGCCGATCTTCACCGACGAAACGCTGCTGGACCGCACACCGATCGAGACGGTCGAGCCGCCGACCGAAGGAGGGTCGCTCGACCCCGATGCGCTCAAGACCTACCTTGAGAATCTCAATCCCGAAGACTTCGGCAAGTTCACGCCGTGACGCGGCGGGCCTCGCCGCCCTCGCCATCACGATACTCGCCGTGCCGGCCCCCGCTCCGGCGCAACAGGTCACGATCGTCGGCGAGGTCGTCCGGCACGGCCAAGGCGGCACCCTGCCGCTCGCCGGCGGGTGGGTCGTCCTCCATCGGATCACACTCGATGGAGGTGCGCCCGCCGACTCGGTCCGCACCGATTCTCAGGGACGCTTTCGGGTGCGGGCGGCAGCAGACTCGGGAACCGTGCTTCTCGTCAGTGCACGCCACATGGGAGTCGCGTATTTCGGCGCCCCGGTCCATGGATTCCGCGGGCCCGTCGATACACTGGACGCAATCGAGGTCTTCGATACGACCTTCGGCCGGCCCGCGATCGCGGTGCGACAGCGGCACCTCGTGCTCCAGGCGACGGCAGACCAGCGCGTGGATGTCGTCGATATCCTCGAGTTCGGCAACGACGGTCTGACGACCCGCGTTGCCGACACGACTGGCCCCCCAACCTGGGCCGGCCGGGTCGCGGCCGGCGCTGACCAACTCCGGGTGGGCGACGGAGATTTCTCCCCAGACGCCGTCGTTCAGCGTGGCGACTCGCTGCTCGTCTACGGTCCCATTCCGCCGGGCATTCGGCAGCTCAGCGTGGCATACGCCGTCCCGTCGAAGCTCGCGGATTTCACCGCCACGCTCGACGAGCCCGTCGCCTCGCTCGCCGTGCTGGTCGAGGGCGACCAACCAGTACGCGTCGAGCCGCTCGAAGCTCTGGGAACGCGCAGCGCGGAAGGGCGGACGTTTCAGACATTCCGCGGGCGCGATCTTCGCAGTGGAACTGTCATTCGGGTCCGCGCAACCGGCGGCTGGAGCACGCTGGACGTGGCACTCGCTGGCCTCGTCGCACTGATGGTCACCGCGCTCGGGTGGGCCGCGCTCCGGCTCCGGATGCGGCCGGCGTCCGCAGGCGACGTGCGGCGCGCCGATGCCCTGGCCGCCGAGATCGCCGGGCTCGACGCGCGCTATCAGGGACGGGAGCCCGATGTCCCCGCGGCGGAGTGGCAGGGCTACCTCGAGCGGCGACGTCAGCTGAAATCGGAGCTCAAGGCTGCGCTTGCGGAGGAAGCCGAGCACCCGTAGGTTCCGCCGTACATTCGTCGTCATCGCGAACGGGGCAACTCGGAAGCCGGTGCGATTCCGGCGCGGCCCCGCCACTGTGACGGGCGTGTAGCAGCGGTCCATTCGCCACTGGGAAGACCGGGAAGGCGGACCGCGAGCCCGAAGCCAGGAGACCTGCCCGTTCGCTCTTGACCACCAATCGGTCCCTCGAGGGAGGGGACGGTGGGCATCGAAGGCTTTGGCTCTGTCCGATGCGCCCGCCTCCGTGAGACCGGAGACGGGCGCTCGGGTCTTCAGGCGCGCCGAGGTTCGCCTCTGGCACTGCTTGCGGTGGCGGTCGCGACGCTCGGCTGCGGCGCGGCACCGGAGGCGCACCCCGGCGACGCGCGTCGCGTCGTGTCGCTCGCGCCCGCCATCACCGATCTCGTGTTCGCCCTCGGCGCCGGCAACCGGCTCGTGGGCCGGACGCGGTGGGCTGCCTTTCCGCCCGAAGCGCTCGCCGTGCCGTCGATCGGGGACGGGCTCCAGCCGAACGTCGAAGTCCTTGCTGCCCAGCGTCCCGATCTCGTCCTGTTCTACGAGACGCCCGCCAATGCACCCGCACTGTTTCAGCTCGGCGGACTCGGGATCGCCACCCGGGAGCTTCCGCTCGATCGGCTCGCTGACGTCGCCGCGGCGAGCCGCGCCCTTGGCGGGCTTCTGGGTCGACCCGCGCACGGCGACTCGCTCGCTGCGGCCCTCGAAGCATGGCTCGCCGCGGCGCCGCCAGAACCTCGATGGCAAATCGCGTTCGTCATTTCCGACACGCCCCTCATCACGATTGGCGCGGGCAGCTACTTGACCGAGCTCGCAGAGCGGGCTGGAGCCGCGAACATCTTCGCCGACCTGTCTCATCCATCGCCAATGGTGAGTCTCGAGACCCTCGCGGCGCGGGACCCCGATGCCATCGTCGTGCTCGCGGATTCCGGGCCGCCGCCACCGTTCCTTGCCCGACCGGAGTGGCTCGCGGTCCGCGCGGCCCGCGAGAGGCGGGTCGTCATGCTCCACGGCCCCGACTTCGACTATCCCTCGGTTCGCGCGGCGCGAGCCGTGCGCGAGTTCCGCACCGCCCTCGAAGCGCTCCCGTGAATCCGCTGCGATGGGTGCTCATCGTCGCAGGGGCCGTGGTCTCCTTGGCGGTCGGGGTTGCGCTGGGTTCGGTGCGTATCTCGCCATCGGCCCTGATCGCCGCGTTGGCCGGCGAGGGCGATCCCTCGGTGAGGCAGATCGTGTTCGTGCTCCGAGCACCGCGCGTCGCGCTCACCTTCGCCGTCGGCGGAGCGCTCGGGCTCGCCGGCGCCTCGCTCCAGGCGGTGCTCCGGAATCCCCTGGCCGATCCCTACCTGCTCGGTATCTCCGGCGGTGCCGGGCTGGGTGTCGTCACGGCGATCGCCCTCGGCCTGAATGCGCTGTGGGGACTCCCCATCGCCGCGTTTGTCGGCGCTTCGGCAGCCCTGGCGCTGGTCTATCGACTGGGACTGGTCGGGCCGGGGATGCTCGATTCGCGCATCCTGCTCCTCGGAGGAGTCGTGGTGGGGGCGTTCGCCGCGGCCGTGAGCCAAGCCATCGTAGCCCTCGCGGACGCGCAGGCGTTGCGGAACGCCATGTTGTGGTTGTGGGGCGGATTCGGCGGCGCCTCGTGGCTGGCGGCGGGGGTGTTCACGGCCTACGCCGCCCCCGCTGCTCTGGTGCTCCTCGCGGCCGCGTGGCCGCTCGACCTCCTGGCACTCGGTGAGGAGCCGGCGGCCTATCTGGGCGCCGACGTCGAGCGTGTGAAGCGCCGGGTCTACCTCGCCGCATCGCTTCTCACTGCCGCCGCCGTCGCGGTCGCCGGCGTCATCGGCTTCGTCGGGCTCGTCGTGCCGCACGCCGTGCGACTCGGTGTCGGGCACGTGCACCGTCGTCTGCTGCCGGCGGCCTTCCTCGTCGGGGGCAGTGTGTTGGTGCTCGCCGATGCGCTCGCCCGAACCGCCGTCGCGCCCCGGGAGCTACCGGTCGGAATCGTCACGGCGTTGATTGGCGTTCCCGTCTTCATGGTCGTGCTCCGGCGATGGACACGCTGATCCTCCGCGCCACCGACGTGGCGCTTCGGTATCCCGGCGCGCAGGCGCCCGCGCTGAGAGGCGTCTCGGTCGCGGTGCCGGCGGGCTCCCTCGTCGCCGTAGCCGGGCCGAACGGGAGCGGGAAGACGACCCTCCTTCGGGTGGCGCTCGGACGGCTCGCACCCGATGCGGGTCTGGTGGAGATCGAAGGGCGCAACGTGACGACTTGGTCCCGGCGCTCGCTGGCCCGTCAAGTGGCGGTCGTGGCACAGCGGGAAGAGCCTGCATTCCCGATTCGCGTGCGTGATCTGGTGTTCTTGGGGCGCTATCCACATCGCTCGGCGTGGGGCGGCATAGGCGAGGCTGATCGAGTGGCCGTCGCGAGCGCCCTCGAGCGCGTGGACGCTACGGGATTGGCCGACCGTTGGGTGGACACGCTCTCCGGTGGCGAGTGGCAGCGGGTACGGGTGGCGCGTGCGCTTGCCCAGGAGCCCCGGTTGCTCGTACTCGACGAGCCCACGACGTCGCTCGACCTCCGACACGAGATGGAGCTGTTCACGTTGCTCGGAGTGCTGGCGGGAGAGGCGGGGTTGGGCGTGCTCGTGGTCACCCACGAGCTCAATCTCGCCGCGCGCTTTGCCGACGACGTCTTGTTGCTTGCCGATGGCCGCACGGCGGCCCACGGTGCGCCCGGCGATGTTCTGGTTCCCGAGGTGCTCGAGCGCGTCTTCGAGTGGCCGTTGGGGATCGTGCAGTTCGACGGGGCACCGCAGTGTCTCCCACGGCGCCGGAGAGACCCGTGATCGCGTTACTCCTCGCGCTCTCGGTGGCACAAGCGCCGGGCAACCTGCGTGGACGCGTCGTGGATGCGAGCACCGGGCTTCCCATTCCGCAGGCGATCGTCACAACGAGCGGTGGCATGGCTCGCACAGATGCCGCGGGACGGTTTGCCCTGACCGGCCTGCCCCCGGGGGAAGCGGTGCTCGTCATTCGCCGCGTGGGCTACGCGCCGGCGGAGGTGCGTGTGCGAGTCGTGCCCGCAGCGCCGTTGGAGATCGAGGTCCGGCTCGCGTCGCTGCCCGAGATCCTTCCCGCGGTCGATGCCCGTGCCGTGATCGCAGGCGCGAGCCCTATGTCGGGCAGCGAGGCCCGAGCGCGCGGCCGGACGCTGGCCGAGGCGCTCGATGGGTGGGAGGGTGTGGTCGTGCAGCGCCGCACGGTGGGCGGGCCAGCCGCTCCGATCGTCCGCGGGAGCGCTCCCCACGAGGTGCTGGTCCTGGTTGACGGAGTGCCGCTCAACGATGCGTGGACGGGGGTGGCAGACTTGTCACGCGTCTCCACGGCGGAGGTCGAGGCCGTGCGCCTCCTCCCCGGCGCGCGAGGGGCCACGCACGGCTCGCGGGCACTTGCCGGTGTGCTCGAGGTCCGCACGGGATTCCAGCCAGGCGTGCGCGGAGCGGCGTGGGGCGGCGCGTACGGGGCCGCCGGCGTGGCACTCGCCGCAGCGGCGCCTGCCGGTGCCGTGCAGCTCGGAGCACAGGTGGAGTGGGAGCGCTCGCCAGACGGCTACCCAGTCTCGCTCCCGGCGAGCCGGGGCGGCGACGACTCGCGTCGTGAGAACGCCGGGGCGGACGTCGTGCGCGCCGCTGCCCGCCTCGATGGCCCTCTCGCGCTCACGGTGCGCGGTCACCACGCCCGACGTGGCCTTCCTGGTACGCTCACGAACCCGTCGCTCACGGGAGTGAGTCGGGAGTCGTGGATCACTGCCGCGATGTGGCACGGGCCGCTCGTGTTGGGCGTCGAGGCGCTCGCCTCCGAAACCAGCGACCCGAGCCCGCCTGTCGGAGCGGCGTTCCGGAGCACGCTCGGTGGACTGGGCATCGAGGGAACGGTGCGGTCCGCAATCGTCGGATTCGATCTCGAGGGCGGCGGCCGCGTCGATCGCCTGCAGGGGAGCGCCGTCGGAGAGAGCCGGAAGACGGCGGCACGGGGGCACGTCGCCGTAGCCCGGCGCCTCGGTGTCTCGTCTGGACTCTGGCGGCTCACGGCCGTCCCCACGGCCCGGCTCGACGTCTGGACACAGTCTGGATCGCCCGCTCTGTCGCTCAGGATCGATGCGAGTGGCGAGCGAGGCCCCGTTCGCCTGCACATGGGCGCCGGCTCGAGCGCATCTCATCCCGTTCTGGCCGACCACCTGTTCCACGAGGGGGTGGGCGTGCGGCCGAACCCCGCGCTCCGCCCGGAGCGAGTGGCTTGGGAGGTGGAGGCAGGCGCCAGGGCACGGTGGCGAATCGGCTTCTTGACCGGAACCCTGGGCCTGCGCGGATACCGCGGTCGGGTGGAGGATCTCGTCTTGTGGGCTCCCGATTTCCGGTTCGTGTGGAGCCCCGGGAACTTCGACGTCCGGCGGCAGGGCTACGACGTCCGGGCCACAGCCGATGTCGCCTCCGCGCGCCTCAGTCTCGGGGCGAACTACTCAAGGGCGGACGTGAGCTACGACCGGGCTGAGGCGCCACAAGTGATCTATCGACCCACCGACGTTTCGTCAGCCTCGCTCACGTGGACGCCTCCGACCTGGCGGCTTGCGCTGGCCGCTCGCCGGATCGGGGTCCGTTTCCCTAACCACGGTGGGGTCAACCCGCTGGCGGCGACCACCGTCTGGGAGGTAACGATCGACCGGTCGATTCCTTTGAGCGGGGCGCTGCTCGATGTCCGCCTCGCGCTCCGTGACCTCTTCGATCGCCGCCTCGAATACGTCGCTGGCCAGCCCCTTGCCGGCCGGACGTTCAACCTTCGACTGGAAGTCAGGAACCGATGAACCGCATGCTGCTCTCCCTGGTGCTCGTAACGACGCTTGCGTGCAGTGACGAGCTCGCTAACCCTGTGATCTCGAGCGACGAAGTGGTCGTGGTCGTGAACAGCACCGACAACTCGCTCACGCTCGTGCCGGTGAACGATCCCACTGCCACGGCGACGATACCACTTGGGACTGGCACCGCGACGCCGGTGAGCCTCGCGGTGCGTGGATCGATCGCCGCGGTGCCGCTCGGGCTCGACCATGCCGTGGCGCTGGTCGACCTCAACGCTCGGGTGGTGGCCCGCACGGTTGCGCTCGCGCAAGGGTCCGGGGCGACGGGGGCGGCGTTCGAAGGCGACTCCGCGGTGTGGGTGGCCAATCCGCTGCTCAACACGGTCACGCGCGTGACGATCGTCTCCGGCGATACGGCGAGCGTTGGCGTCGGGCAGTACCCGCAGGCCCTGGCCGCGATCGGCGATGAGCTCTGGGTCCTGAACGTCAACCTCGTCTCGTTCGCTCCGGTCGGCCCAGGCTGGCTCAGCGTCGTCGATCTCACCAACGCCACAGTGGTCGATTCTGTCGGACTGACGGGCGAGAACTCCCAGTTTCTCGTGCCCGCCGAGGACGGGTTGCTCTACGTGGTGCACTCCGGGCGGTTTGGCGGCGCCGACGGGCGGCTCTCCGTGGTCGATCCTGATGCTCGGCGTGAGCTGGCAGTGGTGAACGGGCTCGGTGAGTTCCCCGGCGCATCAGCCGACGACCTGCGGCGGGCGCGGGTCTTGGTGACCTCGTTCGCGCACGGGTTGATGGAGGTCGACCGCGCGACGCGCACGCTCACGCGAGGCCCCGACGATGGGATCCTCGTCGATGGTGCGGGGTTTGCCGGCATCGCGCTCGACAGCTCGGGTCGCCTCTATGCGATTCAGTCGGGCGATTGTGTGGCTCCCGGCGCCATCCAGATTCTCCAGGCCGATTTCTCGAGGGTGAGGACAGTCGCGGCCGGCTCGTGCCCCTTTGCGGTGGCAGCGACCCGCCTGGAGCCGTAGTGGCTCGTTCCTGTAGCTTGGCCATATGGGCCTGGTGACCACACAGGCAGTCGTGCTGCACGCGTTTCCGTACAGCGAGTCCTCCAAGATCGTGCGCTTGGCGACGCAGCGGTTCGGTGTTCAGAGCGCCTTGGCCAAGGGGGCACGGCGCCGGCGGAGCGGCGTCGGCGCGCACATCGAGCCCTTCACCGAGGGGCGCGTGCATCTGTACATGCGGGAGCATCGCGACCTCCACACCCTGGGGTCGTTCGATGTCGAACGCGAGCGCTTCGGCCTGGCTCGCCCGCTGTCCCGATACGCGGCGGCGAGCGCCCTCACCGAGCTTCAGCTCCGATGTGCGCCCCCAGCCGCCCTCCCGGTCGCGTATGATGTCCTCTGTTCACACCTCGACCGACTCACGGCGGTAGCGGAGCCGGAGATCGAGGCTGCGGGGCTCCAAGCACTGTGGCAACTCGTTGGGGCGTTGGGATTCGCGCCATCGCTCGATGCCTGCGTCATCGACTCGGAGCCGGTCGAGGGTGACGGACGCGTTGCGTTCAGCCTTGCCGAGGGCGGGGTCCTCTGTCGCCGATGTGGTCAGCATCGAGACGTGGTGTCCCTGGCCGCGACAGATTTGGCCGCCCTTCGCAGCTTCACCCACGGTGCCGACCCGTTGCCGACCCTGACCTCGCGGCACGCCGCCGCCCATCGCCGCCTGATTTCGCGGTTCATCCATACGCACCTCGCCGAAGGGCGCCCGCTACCCGCGCTGGGGTTCTGGGAGCGACACGCGTGACCCGTCACGTCGTCGTGGGAACGGCCGGCCATATCGACCATGGCAAGACGGCACTCGTGCTCGCCCTGACCGGCGTGGACACCGACCGGTGGGCCGAAGAAAAGCGTCGCGGGATCACGATCGACCTGGGCTTCGCGCCACTCACGCTCGGGCCGGACCTGTCAGCGAGTGTCGTGGACGTTCCCGGGCACGAGGCCTTCGTTCGCAACATGCTGGCTGGCGCGACGGGCGTCGACCTGGCACTCCTCGTCATCGCCGCCGATGAGGGGATCATGCCGCAGACAGAGGAGCACCTCGCCATCCTCGAGTTCCTGGGTGTGGCGCGTGGGGTGCCCGTTATCACCAAGTGCGATCTGGTCGAGCCGGGGTGGTTGGATCTCGTGCTGGAAGATCTCACCGAGCGGCTCGCTCGAAGCCGGATCCCGTGGGCCGAGCCCGTCCAGACCGCGGCGATCCGGGGCGAGGGGCTCGATCGTCTGCGCGACGTCCTGGCCCGCGAGGCCGGTGACGCGCCGGTCCGGGCCGCGGACGATGTGCTCCGTCTCCCGATCGACCGTGTATTTGCGCTACCCGGCGCCGGGACGGTCGTCACCGGGACCGTCTGGAGCGGCGCCGTGGCCAAGGGCGATACCGTGCGACTCCTGCCGGGTGGCCGGACAGCCCGGGTCCGATCGGTGGAGGTGCACGGGCAGGGCGTGCAATCGGCGCTCCCGGGCCGCCGCGCGGCGCTCTCACTGCTCGACGTGAGCCGGGAGAAGCTGCGTCGAGGCCATGTCGTGGTGGACGACGCGGCGTGGCGGCCGAGCTCGGCACTCACCTGCAGCATCGAGCTCCTCCCAGGTGCACGACGCCGCCTGCGTCGTCGTGAGCGCGTGCGCGTGCATCTTGGAACCTCCTCCGTCACCGGGTGGCTCGTCGGCCCGGCCGACCTCGCCCCAGGCGCCAGCCTCGAGGTGGCATGGGTGGCGCTCGAGTCTCCCCTCGTCGCACGCGCGGGTGATCGGTTTGTGTTCCGCGGCGGGTCGCCGGTGACGACGATCGGGGGCGGCATCGTGCTGGATCCCTACCCGAGGGGTCGGGAACGACCCCACGCCTCGGTACCCGACCTCGTGGACTCCGCCGGAGCGGAGGGCGTCCCGACTTCGCACCTCCCGATTCGGCTCGGCATGCCACGCCGGGAAGCCGCGGACCTCCTCGATCGTCTCCCGTCCGGAGTCCGGCGTCTCGGGGATCAGCTCGTCGCGGCCCGCGCCGTCGGCGAGCTCGCCGCCGAGCTCGTGGCAACGGTCGTCGCATATCATGCATCTCACCCATTTGAGGTCGGGATGTCGCGTCAAGAGCTCCGCGCCGGCGCTGGGGCCACTCCCGACGTGGTCGATGCGGCACTCGAGTTGGCGGCGGGGCAGGGGCGGCTCGTCGCCGAGGGCCCGGTGGTTCGGGAGCCCGAGTGGACCGTGGGTCAGGACGAGAACACGAGGGCGGACCTCGAGCGGCTGGCGCAGGCCGTCACGGAGCGGCGGTGGCAGTTCCCCTCCGTGGGGGAACTGGAGGGCACGTTCGGGGTTGAGAAGACGAGGCCACTCCTCGCCGTATTGTCCCGCCAAGGGCGGGTGGTGGCCCTCGACCGCGAGCACTATGTTGACCGCGGGGCGCTTGACGAGTTTGCGGAAGCACTGCGTCGCGCGATCGGAGAATTGGGATCGGCTGCACCATCCCAACTACGTGAGGCTACTGGGCTTACACGGAAGCATCTCATTCCGCTTCTCGAGTGGGCCGATCGTGAGGGGCTGACCAAGCGGGATGGCGACACGCGATCGCTGGTGGGGTGATTTGGATTGCTTGACAGGCTGGACAACCCTTTCCTAATTTGGCTGTGTAGGCGTAGTATGATCAGGGACCCAAACGGAGTGTTGTGGCAACGGCTTTTTCTGTCTGAAACGGAGCGGTGAATGGTGCGATCCGCCTGGGCGTCGGTATTGCTCGGGCTCACCGTCGCCGCGACCTCGCCGGGGATACTGGCCCAAGGGCAAGACCCGGGTCGCACCGGTGGGGTCGAGCTGAAGCAAAACTGGCCGAACCCGTTCAATCCCTCGACGACGATTCCGTTTCGTCTGGGGGACGGCCTGTTCACCGACGGGCACCGGCCGGTCGTGAGCCTGCGCATTTACAACGTGCTCACGCAGCTGGTGGCAATCCCGATCCTTCAAGGGTCGGGGGAGTCACTCGACGGCATCCGGCTCGAGTGGAACGGTACGGGCGAGTACTCGGCCTACTGGGATGGTCGAGTCCTCAACTCGGACCGCGAAGCGGCATCGGGGATCTACGTCTATCAGTTGGTCGTCGACGGGCGCAGGTTCATGAAGAAGATGGTGGTGGCCAAGTAACGAGCGAGTGCGTTCGTCTCCTGAGGTCGAACGAGGCGCGCTGGGCTTTCCCAGCGCGCCGTTTTTACTGTCGGTTGGATCGGTTGGGGCGCGTGTTGCCCGATCGCGGTCAGTCCCGCTGGCAGGTCTCAAAAGCGCTCGCCATTCCACCGCGACAATGTGGCTGCTAAGCTGCCCGTTTGGCGCACACCGGCCGGTACGCGGTGTGCCCTATAGAGGCGTGCCATGATCGGACCAGAGCGACTCACCGTCAAAGCAGGCGAAGCCCTCCAGCAGGCGGGCGAACTGGCTGCCGGGCGCGGAAACCCGGTGGTCAATGACGCGCATCTGTTCGCCGCGCTCCTTGAGCAAGAGGAGGGGATCGTGGTGCCTCTCCTCCAAAAGGTCGGGCTCAGCGTTACCGCACTCCGTGCCGAGCTCGAGCGGGAGCTCGATCGGTTTCCGCGCCAAGAGGGGGAGGAGACTTCCCGGACGTTGTCACGGGAGCTTACTCGCGTGCTCGACCGGGCCGATCGAGAGGCCAAGGAGCTGCAAGACGCGTATGTCTCGACCGAGCATCTCCTGCTCGCGTTGGCCGAGGAAAAAGGGACGTTTGCCCGGGAGGCACTTCGGGCCCAAGGGGTGGGGCGCGGCGAGTTGGTCCGTGCGCTGGAGGCGGTTCGAGGAGCCCACCGGGTCACCGATCAAGAACCGGAGGCCAAGTACCGGGCCCTCGAACGGTACGCTCGAGATCTGACGGAGCAGGCCCGCGAGGGCAAGCTCGATCCAGTGATCGGCAGGGATGAGGAGATCCGGCGGATCATCCAGGTGCTGTCGCGTCGCACGAAGAACAACCCGGTGTTGATCGGCGAGCCGGGAGTGGGCAAGACGGCGATCGTCGAGGGCTTGGCGCAGCGTATTGTGAACGGCGACATCCCCGAGTCGTTGCGGAGCAAGCGCGTCATTGGGCTGGACATCGGCGCCATGTTGGCGGGGGCCAAGTATCGCGGTGAGTTCGAGGAGCGTTTCAAGGCGGTGGTGAAGGAGATCATCGCAGCTGAGGGGCGTTACATCGTGTTCATCGACGAGCTGCATACCCTCGTCGGTGCCGGAGCAGCCGAGGGGGCGGTGGACGCGTCGAACATGATCAAGCCTCCCTTGGCGCGTGGCGAGCTGCACGTCGTGGGCGCCACGACGCTCGACGAGTACCGCAAGCACGTTGAGAAGGATGCCGCGCTCGAGCGGCGATTCCAGCCGGTGTTGGTTGGGGAGCCTTCTGTCACCGACACGATCACGATCCTGCGCGGGCTCAAGGAGCGGTACGAGGTGCACCATGGCGTGCGCATTACCGACAACGCACTCATTGCGGCCGCGACGCTGTCCAACCGGTACATCGGCGATCGATTCCTGCCGGACAAGGCAATCGACCTGATCGACGAGGCAGCGAGCCGCCTCCGGATCGAGATCGACTCGTTGCCACAAGAGATTGATGAAGTCGAGCGGCGCATCGTGCAGCTCGAGATCGAGCGGGCGGCGCTCGAGAAGGAGAACGATGCGGCATCGGTGGAGCGTCGGGCGCGGGTAGTGGCCGAAGTGGCGCGGCTCCAGGAGGAGTCTGCGGGCATGAAGGCGCAGTGGCAGGCCGAGAAGGAGAGTATCGGGCGGATCCGCGGGCTCAAAGCGGAGGTCGAGTCGGGGCGGATGGAAGCGGATCAGGCGACGCGGAGCGGCGATCTCCAACGAGCCGCCGAGATCGCCTACGGCCGAATCCCCGAGCTCGAGCGGCGCATCGAGGGTGAGGAGGAGCGCCTCAACGAGATTCAAGGGCGCGGGAAATATCTCAAAGAGGAGGTCGACGCCGAGGACATCGCGGAGATCGTCGGGCGCTGGACCGGCGTTCCCGTCGCGAAGATGCTCGCGTCCGAACGCGAGCGACTCACGCACCTCGAGTCCGAGCTCGGGCAGCGCGTGATCGGGCAAGCGGAGGGGGTCGAGGCGGTCGCCAATGCCATCCGACGGGCGCGGGCGGGCCTTCAGGATCCCAACCGCCCCACGGGCTCGTTCATCTTTCTCGGCCCGACGGGGGTGGGTAAGACCGAGACGGCCCGCGCCCTGGCGGAGTTTCTGTTCGACGACGAGCGCGCCCTCGTGCGCCTCGACATGTCGGAATACATGGAGAGGCACTCCGTGGCTCGCATGATCGGTGCGCCACCGGGCTATATCGGCTTTGAAGAAGGTGGGCAGCTGACGGAGGCCGTGCGTCGCCGTCCCTATTCAGTCGTGCTGTTCGACGAAATCGAGAAGGCGCACCCGGACGTGTTCAACGTGCTGCTCCAGATTCTCGACGACGGGCGGCTCACCGACTCACAGGGACGCGTCGTCGACTTCCGCCACGCCGTTCTCATCATGACGTCGAACCTGGGGAGTCAGTGGATCCTCGAGTTGGGCGTCGATCAATGGGATGCAGCCGAGTCTCGCGTGATGGACGCACTCCGGGAGTCCTTCCGGCCGGAGTTCCTCAACCGGGTCGATGAGGTCGTCGTCTTCCGTCCACTCGGCCAAGACGATCTGCGGCAGATCGTGGAGCTGCAACTCGAGCGGGTCGCGGTGCTCATGGCAGACCGCAAGCTGCGGCTCGAGGTCTCGCCCGAAGCAAAGCGGTTCCTCGCGCAGGAAGGGTACGATCCCGTCTACGGCGCCCGGCCACTCAAGCGGTCCATCCAGCGGCGCCTCCAGAATCCACTGGCGCTCGCCGTGCTAGAAGGTGAGTACCAAGACGGCGATACCGTTCTCGCGGAGCTGTCAGCCGATCGTACCGAGCTCGTTTTCTCGCGCGCCCCGGCAGCCGAACCGGCTCGTGCCTGACGGCACCCCCGATCCAGCGGACGTCTCGGGCATGGAGGCCGCCTTGCGTGAGGCGCGACAAGGCGCGTCGCAGGGAGAGGTGCCAGTGGGTGCGGTGATCGTTCGGGACGGGATCGTCCTGGCGTGCGCCCACAACCAGACCGTGGCGCGGCGCGACCCCACCGCACATGCGGAAGTCCTCGCCATCCGAGAGGCGCTCGGGGCGCTCGGAACCGATCGGCTGCTCGATGCATCCCTGTACGTGACCCTCGAACCGTGCGCCATGTGCGCCGGCGCGTCGGTGCTCGCCAAGGTTGGCCGTCTGGTCTACGCGACCCACGACGAGAAGGGTGGCATGTGCGGCAGCGTCGGCGACCTCGCCCGTCATCCGCGACTCAACCATCGCATCGAAGTCGTCTCGGGGGTGCTCGCTGAGCAGGCCGCCGCCCTCCTCACGGCATTCTTCCACGAGCGCCGGGGCTCGCCGGCGTCTTGAGCGATCTGCTGGCCCCGATCGGAACGCGCCCGGTTGAATTGGCTCTAGGCCCCGGCTAGGTTGATCGCACCGCGCGTGGACAGGTGGCCGAGTGGTTGAAGGCGCCGGTCTCGAAAACCGGTATACCGGCAACGGTATCGTGGGTTCGAATCCCACCCTGTCCGTCCCGTGACGGCCGGCTCGGACGTTCGGGCGCGGCCTGACCTCGTGGGACGGGTGGCCGAGTGGTTGAAGGCGCACGCCTGGAGAGCGTGTGGGCGCCTCAAGCGCCTCGCGGGTTCGAATCCCGCCCCGTCCGTACGCGCCGCCGGAGGCTGCGCATGGTGACCCTCGCCGACCTGCGTGCTGCGCAGGCATATCTCGCCGGGCACATCCACCGCACGCCAACGGTGAGTGCGGCGTCCCTCGGCGCGCCCTTCGACATTCGACTCCTGTTCAAGGCGGAGTTGTTCCAGAAGACCGGCTCCTTCAAGGTGAGGGGCGTGCTCAACAAGCTTCGGACCCTCACCGAGGCGGAGCGCGCACGCGGGCTCGTGTCCCTCTCGGCCGGCAATCACGCGCAGGCGCTCGCATGGGGTGCCTCCCACGCTGGAACCCATGCGGTGATCGTCATGCCGGCAGGCGCCGTCACGTCGAAGATCGACGCCACACGGGGATACGCGGGCGAGGTCGTGCTCACCGATCGTCCTCTCCTCGAGGTCTGCCGTGAGCTTCAAGAGGAGCGGCAGCTCACATTGGTCCACCCGTTCGACGACCCGCTCGTGATTGCCGGTGCCGGCACAGTGGGCCTCGAGATCGTCGACGCCACACCCGATGCGGCGACGGTCCTGGTGCCGATTGGCGGTGGGGGACTGGCATCCGGTGTGGCCGCGGCTGTCAAGCATGTCCATCCGGCGATGCGAGTGATCGGTGTGGAGCCCGAGGGGTCCGATGTGATGGCTCAGAGCCTCGCCGCCGGCCGACCGGTCCAACTCGAGCACTCGAACACGGTGGCCGACGGGCTGGCGGCGCCGTTCGCGGGCGAGCACACCTTTGCTCACGTCCGCCGGTTCGTCGACGGAGTCGTTCGAGTGAGCGACGAGGCCGTGCGAGAGGCAATGCGACTCATCCTTCAGCGCGCCAAGCTCGCGGCAGAGCCAGCAGGCGCCGCGGCGTACGCCGCACTCCTCGAACAGCGAGTGGAGCTCGAGCCGGGGCAGCGTGTCGTCTGCATCGTGAGCGGCGGGAACGTCGACATAGAGGTCCTGAAACAACTGCTCTGAGGCCTGCCGCCACGTTGCCGGAGGAGTGATCGGTCGAAGCATGAACCCCGTCCCCATTCTCGTGGCGGCCGAAGTCCGCTCGCTCGTCGCCGCCGACGCCCTGACCGGCTTCGAGGTCACATGGCTCGAGGCGTCCACTCCCCTGCCACCGGGGCCCTTCGAGGGGCTCGTCACACTCCTGACTCGGCGGATCGATCGTGCCGTGTTGGAGCAGCTTCCCGCACTGCGCGTCGTGGCCAACGTGGCCGTGGGCTACGACAACGTCGACCTCGAGGCCGCGGCGGATCGCGACGTGATCGTCACGAACACGCCGGAGGTACTCACCAACGCGACCGCCGAGCTAACCTGGGCGCTCATCTTGGCGGCGGCACGCGGGATCGTCGATGCGCAGCAGGTCGTGCGACGCGGGGCGTGGCAGGGGTGGCATCCCGCAGAGTTCCTCGGCCTCGAGTTGGCGGGCGGTACACTCGGAGTTGCCGGAGCCGGCCGCATCGGACAGGCAGTGGGCCGGCGGGGCGTCGCGTTCGGAATGCGGGTCGTGTACACGGCGCGCTCGGCGAAGCCCGACTTCGAGCGAGCCACCGGGGCACGATGCCTCGAGCTCGAGGCCCTGCTCGGGGCGAGCGACGTCGTCACGCTGCACCTTCCGGCGAGTGCGGAGACGGCGGGCATCATCTCCCGCGAGCGTCTGGCACTGATGCGCCGCGGTGCCGTGCTCGTGAACACAGCCCGTGGCGATTTGATCGACGAGGAGGCGCTCGCGGGGGCCCTGAGGTCGGGCCACCTATGGGCGGCGGCGCTTGACGTGTTTCGAGACGAGCCGCATCCCAGTGCGGCGCTCCGTGGGGCGCCGCGGCTCGTCCTCACCCCGCACATGGGAAGCGCCACCGAGCGGTCGCGGCGCGCCATGGCGGCTTGTGCGCTGGCCAATGCGCGCGCGGTGCTCCGCGGCGATCCGCCGCTGAATCCGGTGGCGCGTTGACGGTGGGTGGCGCGGGCGGTTAGGTTCCTCGCCCGGTATGACGCCTGCCGAGCGACACACGCTCCTCGATGCCCGCGCCCTCAGGCGGGCGCTTCATCGTATGGCCCACCAGGTACTCGAATTCGCTGGAGGCGTCGACGAGCTGGCCCTCGTCGGGATTCGCCGACGCGGGGTCGAGCTGGCCCAGCGCCTGGCCGGCCTCATCGCCGAAGCGGAGGGCGCACAGATCCCCTGCGGGGCGCTCGACATCACGCTCTACCGCGACGACCTGCAGCTCGTAGGGCCGCGCCCCGTGATCGGGCAAACCGATCTCCCGTTCGACCTCGAAGACCGCGTCATCGTCATCGTCGACGACGTGCTGTATACGGGACGGACGGTGCGTGCCGCGCTCGATCAGCTCGCCGACTTCGGGCGGCCACGGCGCATCGGGCTGTGCGTCCTCGTCGATCGGGGCGGGCGAGAGCTCCCGATCCAAGCCGACATCGTGGGGAAGCGGGTGGCGGCCCGGGCCGGCGATCGTGTGGACGTGCTCGTCACCGAGCTCGACGGGCGCGACGCAGTCGAGCTGGCCCAGATGGCTCCCGAGGGACCCGAATGACGGCGGCGCTCGGCAAGGATCTGATCGGGCTCGAGCATCTGACGCCCAACCAGCTCGAGCTCCTGCTCGACACGGCCGAGCCGTTCAAGGAGGTGAGCGAGCGACCGATCAAGAAGGTCCCGGCGCTGCGCGGCAAGACCATCGTCAACCTCTTCTTCGAGTCGTCGACGCGCACTCGTGTCTCGTTCGAGTTTGCCGAGAAGCGCCTGTCCGCCGACACGGTGAACGTCGCAGCTCAGGGATCGGCCGTGCAGAAGGGCGAGTCACTCGTCGATACGGCGCGCAATCTCGAAGCGATGCGGATCGACATGGTCGTGATCCGACATCCATCGTCTGGGGCCGCGGGATTCCTCGCGCAGCGGATCCGATCGAACGTGATCAACGCGGGTGACGGCACGCACGAGCATCCGACGCAGGCGTTGCTCGACCTCCTGACGATTCGGGACCGTCTCGGCCGGATTCAGGGGGTGAAAGTCTGCATTGTCGGCGACATTCTGCACTCACGCGTGGCACGATCGAACATCTGGGGGCTGATGAAGCTGGGCGCCGAAGTGGCGGTCTGTGGCCCGCGCTCGCTGATCCCGCGGGCCATCGATCGGTTGGGCGTTCGGATCTTGCCGCGCGTCGAGGACGCGATCGAGTGGGCGGACGTTCTCAACGTGCTGCGATTGCAGCTGGAACGGATGCATGCGGGGTTCGTCCCGTCCCTGAGGGAGTATTACCGGGTCTTCGGCGTGACCGCCGAACGCCTCGAGCGCGCGCCGCGCGAGCTGGTGATTCTCCATCCTGGGCCGATGAATCGGGGAGTAGAGATCGATTCTCGCGTCGCCGATGGTCCGCACAGCGTGATACTCGAACAGGTGACCAACGGGGTAGCGATGCGCATGGCCGTGCTCTATCTGCTCGCGGGCGGACGGCCCGAACTGGCCGACGCCGCCAAGCGGTCAGACCGAGGTGACGAACGGTGAGGCCACTCTTCGTGCGCGGTGGCCGCGTCATCGATCCCGGGCGTGGGGTCGATGCGATCCACGATGTCCTCGTGGCCGACGGCCGGATCGCGGCCGTCGCACCCGGCCTCTCGCCTCCCGACGACGCGGAGGTCATCGAGGCCAGCGGTCTGGTCGTGGCGCCGGGACTCATCGACGTGCACGTCCATCTTCGCGAGCCGGGCAACGAAGACGCGGAGACGATCGCCACGGGGGCGCGCGCGGCGGCCGCGGGCGGGTTCACGACCGTGTGTGCCATGCCCAACACCGACCCGGTCACCGACAATCAGGCGGCGGTGGGGTTCGTGTTGGCAGAGAGCCGGCGTGCCAGTGCCGCCCGCGTTCGCCCCATCGCCGCCGTGACCATCGGCGAGCAGGGCGAAGCACTCACGGAAATGGGCGAGTTGGTTTCAGCCGGGGCCGTCGCGCTGTCCGACGACGGCCGACCTGTGCGCTCGAGTCACCTCATGCGCACCGCCCTCGAGTACGCGCAGGCATTCGACGTGCCGATCGCCGACCACTGCGAAGACGTCGAGCTTGCTGCCGGTGGGGTGATGCACGACGGGCTCATGAGCACGCGGCTCGGCCTCAAGGGCATCCCCGCAGCGGCCGAGGAGATCATGGTAGCGCGAGATATCATTCTGGCTGAGCTGACGGGCGGGCACGTCCATCTCTGCCACATGTCCACGCGCGGCTCGGTCGAGCTCATCCGCCGGGGGAAGGAGCGTGGGGCACGCGTCACAGCAGAAGCGGCCCCGCACCACTTTACTTTGACGGATCAGGCGTGTGAGGGGTACGATACACTGGCGAAGATGAACCCACCCCTGCGCGAGGCCGAGGATGTCGCCGCGGTCCGCGAGGGTCTGGCCGACGGAACGATCGATTCGATCGCGACCGACCACGCGCCGCATCACTACGAGGCGAAGGAGCGGGAGTTCGACGACGCCCCATTCGGAGTAGTCGGGCTCGAGACGGCCTTCGGCGTGGGGTACACGGAGCTGGTCATGGGCGGTGTGCTCGACCTGCCGACGCTCATCGACCGGATGAGCGCCGGGCCGGCGCGGGCGTTCGGTCTGGCTGGCGGCACGATTGCCCCAGGGAGCCCAGGCGATCTCGTACTCCTCGACCTCGCCGAAGAGTGGGTGGTCCGGGCCGACGCGTTCTTGTCGAAGAGTCGGAACACGCCATTCGCCGGGCGGGCCCTGACCGGCCGAGCGACAATGACTGTCGTCGATGGGGCAGTCGTGTACCGCCGCTGAGGGGGGCCGGAAGCCGGCCGCGCGTCGACGCAACCGTTGGCAGATCCCGAGCGGCAGGCGTCGCGAGCGGTCAGGAGGACGCAAAGGATCGCTCAGACCCTTATCTTGGGTAAATCATGTGCTGCCTAGCGCCGACCCGCGCGTACGGATGATCAGTGGAGGTCGTGGATGATGGCAAAAACTGCACGCGGCGGTGATGCCCCTGTGCAGGGGCTCCTCGACGAACGGCGACGAATCGAGACCTGGTTGGCTCGCCTCGCAGTCAAGCGAGATGAGCCCGAGCATGTCCGGGCCCGTATTCGTGAAGACTACGAAAAGCGCCTTGCGCAGACGATCCATGAGCTCAGACAGCACATGCAGACGCTGCGTGATGGACTGAACGAGCGCGAAGATCGTCGTCGTCGCCTCGGTGAAGATGCGTCACAGCTCGAAGATCGGCTCTCCGACGCGAGGGTCAGGCACGACGTGGGGGAGTACGACGAGGAGAAGTGGAATCGCATCAACGAGAGCGGCGAGGAGGAGCTGGGCGCCGTTCGTGCTCGCCTGGCCGGTGTGCAGGAGGAGATCGAAGGGCTGCGCGAGGTGGTTCGCCTGATCGAAGCCAGCGAGCAGCCTGCCCCCGAGCCCACACCGGCTCCGCCTGAGTCGGCAGCACCGGCGCCCGCGGCCGCCGCCGCACCGGTCGACCCAGCCCCTCAGGCGGCCGGGCCGCCCACGCCCAAGCTGTCGGCGCCAGTGGCTCCGACTCTCGACCCCGTCTCACCGGCGCTGGCGGAGCCGGTGCCGCCGCCGCCGTCGGTCGATCCGGCCCGCGCGTCGAAGGACGCGAGCCCACCAGCCCCGAACACGAATGCCACTGGAGCGCAAACCGAAGTATTCGATGACGAGATTGCGTTTATCCGTGCCTCAGGCCCTGAGGCTGGGGAGCCTCCGCGGCGCGCGAGCGGTGCGCATCGGCGCCCAACCCTCGTGCGCGACGAGGAGACGAAACCGGCGCCGAAAGCTGCCTCTCCGTTCCGCCGGCCCTCGGCCGGGCAGGCGGAGAAGACGCTGACCTGTGCTGACTGCGGGACGATGAATCTGCCGACGGAGTGGTATTGCGAGCAGTGCGGCGCGGAGCTGGCCGCACTGTAACGTCAGGCAGCGCTGCTCGGGGCGCGGGTTGCTTTCGCGAGGCGACGCTTCGTCCGGGCAGCCCGATTGCGATGAATCAGGCCTTTCTGCGCCGCTCGATCGAGCGCGCGCTCGGCGCCACGTGCTACTTCGGCGTCACCGGCCGCACCGCGAGCCTTCTTGACAGCCGTGCGGAGGGCACTCATCTGCCCCTTGTTGCGCCCGCGGCGCCGCCGCGCCTGCCGCATCGCCTTTTTCGCTGACTTCGTTCTGGGCACTGCATCCTCACACAAAACCGAGGCGGGAACATATCGCGCAAGTTGCATGAGGTCAAGGCACTAGGTTAGTTTGCTCGGTTCCCATCCCGAGGCGTGCGAGGCCTGTGAATCTCGATCTCCTGCTCGCGCTACCCGTGCTGCTGTTCTCGGTCGTCGCGCACGAGGTGGCACACGCAGTGGCGGCATATCGGCAGGGTGACATGACTGCCTACCAGCTCGGGCGCATCACGCTGAACCCACTCAAGCACATCGACCCGTTTCTCACCGTGCTCTTGCCGGCGGTGATGTGGTTCGCGTCTGGGGGCCAGTTCGTCTTCGGTGCTGCCAAACCCGTTCCCGTGAACCCCCGCAACTATCGCAACTACCGCCGCGGCGACATCATCGTCTCGGGTGCCGGGATCGTGGTGAACCTGGCGCTTGCCGCCGTCGCCACGCTCGCGTTCGCCGGCTTCGGTATTGTGGGCGCTGCCATCGATGCGCTGGCGCCGACATTCACCCTGCTCCAGCGAGCGATGTTCTGGACGGTGTGGCTGAATCTCATTCTCGCCGTGTTCAATCTCATCCCGATCCCGCCCCTCGACGGCTCTCACATCTTTTACCACCTCCTGCCCCCTCGGGCAGGCGCCTGGTATCGGTGCGTGCAGCGGTTCGGGTTTCTCCCGCTGCTGGTGCTCATTGCATTCTTCCCGCGTGTGCTGCACGCCCTGCTCACGCCGGCACGCGTGGGTCTCGATCTCGCCCTGACCGGCGTGGGGCGCTTCGCCCTGTCGGCGGAGGCCTTCCCGCTGTGACCGCGATCGGGCCGCTCACCGGCAGTCCCCTGTTGCGCGAGCAGACGTTCGTGGTGGAGACGGAGGCGTTCTCAGGGCCGCTCGACCTGCTCCTCCACCTCATCAGGCAGGATGAAATCGAGATCGTCGAGATCCCGATCGCCAGGATCGCCGATCAGTTTCTGGCGGTCATGCACGATCTCGGTCTCAACCAGGCAGCCGACTACCTCGAGATGGCGGCGCGGCTGCTGCGAATCAAGGCACAGATGCTCCTGCCGCGCCCGCTCGACGACGACGATTGGCAGGACCCCCGTTACGAACTGGTGCGCCGCCTACTCGAATACCAGCAAATCCGCGAGGTGGCCGATTGGCTCGGGGCGCACGCGGCGCAACGCGCAGAACAATTCCCGCGCGGATTCGTTCCAGACCCACCTGCGCCGGAGCCGGCACCGCTTCGCCTAGAGCTGTGGGAGCTGCTCGCGGCCGTCGACCAACTCCTGACTGTCATTCCCGATCCGGTGCTCCATCGGGTCGTTGCACGCCCGCTCGACGTCGAGGGCGCTTCGGAACGGCTGGAAGCACTCCTCGACGAGCACGACCAGCTCGAGTGGGGCGATCTGTTTGTCGGGCGCCGGACGATCGTGGATATCTTGTCGATGCTCATCGCCGTTCTGGAGTTCGCTCGACTTCGACGCATCAGCATCTCGCAGCGCGGGAATTTCGCGCCGCTTCTGGTGGTTCGTGAATCTGCTGACGCGCCTGATTGAGGCCGCGCTCTTCTCCGCGGCGCGTCCCCTCACCGTCGATGAGCTTCAGGCGGTCAGTGGCGAGGCGACGCCTGCCGGGGTCCGCGCGGCGCTGGACGAGTTGCGCGAGCTCCTCGACCAACACGGGCACGCCGTCGAGCTCAAGGAGATGGCGGGCGGGTTCCAGCTCCTGACTCGTCCCGCGTACGCCGAGGCGATCGAGCGCGCCCAGCTCGCGCAGCGCCCGCGCCGGCTTTCGCGAGCGGGGCTCGAGACCCTCGCGATCATTGCGTACCGCCAGCCCGTGGGGCGGGCAGAGATCGAAGAGATTCGCGGGGTGGCGGCCGATGGCGTCCTCCGATCGCTCCAGGAGCGTGGACTGTTGGAGGTGGCCGGTCGGAGCGAGGGTCCTGGTCGGCCGCTCCTCTACGCCACGACCCCCCTCTTTCTGGAGCTCTTGGGCCTGCGGGACCTGAGCGAGCTCCCGCGGGCAGACGAACTGAACGTGCTGCTCAGGCCGCTGGCAGGCTGGGACATCGGCGCGGACCACGCGGCCGGGGAGGAGGCCGGCGTCCAGGAGTGACGGCGATGCGGGTGCAACGTCTCCTCGCACGCGCTGGGGTGGCGTCGCGGCGCAAGGCGGAGGCATTGATCGCGGCCGGCCGGGTCCGGGTCGATGGAAGGGTCGTGGCACTCGGCGAGACGGTGGATACACTCCGCCAGCGGGTCACGCTCGATGGACAGCCCGTGCTCGCGGCCCCGCCCAGGTGGCTTGCCCTCCACAAGCCGGTCGGCACCGTGGTGACCCGGCGCGATCCGCAAGGCCGGCCGACGGTGTTCGACTTGCTTCCGGAGATTCCGGGGCTCGTGTACGTCGGACGGCTCGACGTCATGACGTCGGGATTGCTGCTCCTGACGACCGAGGGCGAGGGGGCGCACCGCCTGACGCACCCACGATTCGCGGCGCCCCGTACCTACCGCGTCCGGGTGCGAGGTCGTCCGGCGGAGGAGATTAGGCGGCGGCTCACGCGGCCGGTCGTGGTCGCCGGCCAGGCCGTCGTCGTCGTCCGGGCGCGTGTCGAGCCCCGGGGCGATGCCACTGACCTCGAACTGACCCTCGTCGAGGGTCGCAACCGCATCGTACGGCGGTGGTGCCGAGCGCTGGGCCTCACCGTCGAGCGGCTGCACCGGACCGCGTATGGTCCGATCCGGCTCGGAAAGTTGCCGAAGGGCCGTTATCGTGAATTGACGCCCGCCGAACGGCGGGCGCTGGAGCAAGAATGGACCTCCGCGACACCACGATCCTGATCCTCGGGGGAAGCGGCCTGGTTGGCCAGGCCGTCGCACGGCGTCTCCTCGGCTTCGGGCCGCGGAAGGTGGCGCTCGTGGCCTTGACCGAAGACGAGGTGCGGCGCGCTGCCGCGGTCCTCGAGACGTCGCGAGGGTCAGCGGAGCTGGTCCTGGAGTGGGGGAACATCTTCTTCCCGGAGCCACTTGCGAAGGGAGACCGCGCGACGGCCACGGCCGATCCCGGAAACCGCCATCTGTTGATCGGTGACCTCTTCGGCGAGCTCACCGATGACGTGCTCGCGCGGAGCCTTCTGTTCCGCATCGTGTCGAAGCACCGGCCGGCGGTCGTGATCGACTGCATCAACACGGCCACCGCCTTTGCCTATCTCGATCTCTTCCAAAGCGCGCGCGACCTGCTGGTCGATGCGAGTGATGGGCACGCGGACCGCGCGGCGGTCGAGGAGCACCTCCTCACGTTGCCGATCCCCCAGCTGATCCGACACGTTCAGGTGCTCGTCGAGTCGCTCAAGCGCGCCGGTACGCGGGCCTATGTGAAAATCGGGACGAGTGGGACCGGCGGGATGGGCTTCAACGTGCCGTATACGCATTCAGAAGAGCGACCATCCCGTACGCTGCTCACCAAGTCGGCGGTGGCCGGCGCGCACTCGCTCCTCCTCTTTCTGATGGGCCGGACCCCGGGTGCACCGGCGACCATCGAGATCAAGCCAACGGCGACGATCGCTTGGCGTGAGATCGGCTTCGGACCGATCCGCCGCGGCGGACGGCCCGTGCAACTCATCGATTGTCCGGAGCCCGTTGCTGTCGATCTCGCCTTCCGTGACGGTGGCTGTGGCTGGCAAGAGACGGGCGAGGTGCTCGAGTCGGTCTATGTCGATCTTGGCGAGAACGGGTTGTTCGCGCGTGACGAATTCGAGACCGTGACTGCGCTCGGACAAATGGAGTGCGTCACGCCTGAGGAGATCGCCGATCTGGTGTCGATGGAGCTCGAGGGGCGGCCCACCGGGCGTGACATCGTGGCGGCGCTCGATGCGGCGACCCTCGGCCCGACCTACCGGGCGGGGGTGCTCCGGCAGCACGCGATCGCTCGGCTCCGAGCACTGGAAGAGGCCAAGGGTGTTCGATCGGTCGCGTTCGAAATGCTTGGGCCGCCACGGCTGACCAAGCTGCTCTACGAAGCCCACCTCTGGGCCTTGCTGCGTGGAACCGTGGATGGGCTGGCCGAGAGCGACCCGGAGCAGCTCGCCCACGAAGCCGGAGACCTGTTGGCAAGCGACCGGCGACTGCGGTCCCAGATACTCTCAGTGGGTATTCCGGTGCTCCTGGCCGATGGCCGGGTGTATCGCGGAGCCACCGTCGTCGTGCCCCCCAATGGTGACGGCGACCCGACTTCCGTTGCCTCGCGCGGCTGGGTCGACTTGCGGCCCATGAACGTGGCGACGTGGATTGCGCGGGCACAGGCCATCGCAGGGCAGGCGAGGGAGCGGGGCGAGTCGCCGACGAGCGGGAGCGACGTCGACTGGTTCGCGATGGCACCGAGCGATACCATCGAGCCAGCTCGCATGGCAACGTGGGTGTTCCGTCACGAAGACCAAGGCGAACGGATCAAGCGGTGACGATCGGAGGAAGTGTGACCTCGCGCACGACGCGCACACCGGAAGGATCCCCTGCGGGTGCGATCCTCGCCGAGGTGGGCCGGCGGGTTGTCGGCCAAGAAGAGATGCTCGAGCGACTCATCATTGGGTTACTCACGGGCGGACACATCCTGCTCGAAGGAGTACCGGGGCTTGCCAAGACGCTGGCGGTCCGCACCCTGGCTGAGTGCGTCCACCTCACCTTCTCCCGGATTCAGTTCACGCCCGACCTGCTGCCGGCGGACGTCATCGGGACCATGGTTTTCGATCAACGCACCGGGGAGTTCCGGCCCAAGAAGGGACCTCTGTTTGCGAACATCGTCCTCGCCGACGAGATCAATCGCGCTCCCGCCAAGGTGCAAGCCGCCCTGCTCGAGGCGATGCAGGAGAAACAGGTCACGATTGGCGGAGAGACGCACGTGTTGGAGGAGCCGTTCCTGGTTCTTGCCACGCAGAACCCCATTGAGCACGAGGGCACCTACCCGCTGCCTGAGGCGCAGCTCGACCGCTTCATGCTCAAGGTTCGCGTTGGGTATCCGAGTCGCGACGAGGAACGGGAGATCCTGTTGCGTATGGGGCCGGGCCAGCCGATCGACGTGGGGGTGGTGGCCCAGCCGCAGGAGATACTCGGAGCCCGCGCCGCCGCGTCGGAGCTGTTCATCGATCAGAAGATCGTCGACTACATCGTCGACCTCGTCCGTGCGACTCGAGAGCCGCAGGCGCTGGGGCTCAACAACCTGAAGCCGCTGATCGCCTACGGCGCGAGCCCCCGTGCTTCCATCTTTCTCACGCAGGCGGCGCGCGCCCACGCGTTCCTCCGCGGCCGTAGCTATGTCGTCCCCGAAGACGTGAAAGCCGTCGCACCCGATGTGCTCCGTCATCGCGTGTTGTTGACCTTCGAGGCGGAGGCGGAAGACACCGACGCCGATCAGGTGGTCAGTCGCCTCCTGGAGGCGATCGAGGTGCCGTGAAGGTCAGTGCGGAGATCCTGCGGCAAGTCAAAGCGATCGAGCTCCGGACCCGAGACCTCATCGACTCGCTGTTGGCCGGAGAGTACCGATCCGTGTTTCGGGGGCAGGGAATCGAGTTCGCCGAGGTCCGGGCGTACGAGCAGGGCGACGACTACCGGGCCATCGACTGGAACGTCTCGGCGCGCATGGGTCACCCGTACGTCAAGACGTTCGTCGAGGAGCGGCATCTCACACTCCTGCTCGTGGTCGACCAGTCGGGCTCGTTTCACTTCGGCGATCCCACGTCCAAGAGTCGGGTCGCGACCGACGTCGCCGCGATCCTGGCCCTCGCCGCTGCGCGCCACAACGATCTCGTCGGCGCGCTCCAGTTCTCGGATCGCATCGAGGCAGTCGTGCCGCCCGCTCGGGGACGTCCGCACGCACTGAGAGTGATCAGGGACCTGCTCGCGTCTCAGCCACAGTCGTCGGGGACGAACCTGCAGGCGGCACTTCGCTACGCCGCTCGGCTCCTCCATCACCGCAGCATCGTGGCGATCCTGTCCGACTTCCGAGCGCGCGATTGGGCTGAGTCGCTTGCCCGACTCGCGTCGGAGCACGATGTCGTGGCAATCACGGTGGACGATCCGCGAGAGACCGAGCTTCCGGACGCCGGTTGGGTCGAGATCGAAGACCGCGAGACGGGCCAGCTCGTCTTGGTCGATACGGGCCACGAGCCCACCCGCAATCGTGTGGCCGTCGAGGGGGAGCGATTCCGGGCCGAGCGCGCGAGACTGCTCGCGCAATCGGGCGTCGACCACATCGCACTGAGCACTGGGCGACCGTACGCGAGCGAACTCCACGAGGGGTTCGCCCGCCGGGCACGGCGCCTCAAGCGATGAGCGTAGCCCTCGCGCTGGCCTTAGCGCAGGCGGCAGGCTGGGTCGTCGTCCCGGCGACGCCGGCGGTCGGCGACACCGTGTGGGTGGAGCAAGTCGTCGAGGTGCCGCCTGGCTGGGTCGTGCGGCCGAGCTCCTGGACGCCGGAGGGCGAATCGGTCGAGGCGCTCGGACCGGCGCTCACGTTGGCCGTGGCGGGAGGCACCGTCGTCGTGCGCTATCCGCTCGTCATCTGGGAGCCAGGCACCCTCGAGGTCACGCCGCCGCCAGTGTGGCGCATCGGACCGGCTGGCGAGGCCGACTCGGTTGCGAGTCGCCCGATCACCATCGCCGTGCGCAGCGTGCTCCCCGACGACTCCGTGACCCCCAGGCCTCCCCGCGCACCGCTCGAGCGCGACGCGCGTACCCTCCTCCCCGTGTTCGTGAGCCTCACGGCCGGTGGGGGGCTGGCGCTGGGGTGGTGGTGGCTGCGCCGCCGGCCGGCGGCGCAGCCGGCCGACAACGCGCTCGATGCCGCACCGGTGATCCCGCTCGGGTCGACTGGCGATGCAGCCATCGACGCTGCGCGACTCGCGGCGCGGCTGCGGGGTGCGATCGCTCAGAGCGTGCCGGCCGCGCATCGCGCCCTCACTACCGAACAATGCCTCGCCGTGGTGGCTGTCGAGCGGCCGGAGTGGCCGCTCGACGATTTGCGCGCAGCGCTGCGCCGGCTCGATACGGCACGCTTCGCACCCGACGAGATTCCTGAGCTGCCGGCGTTGGCGGAGGAAGTGGAGGCGCTGGAGCAGGTGCTATGAGCTTCTCGCACCCGTTGCTTCTCCTCGGTCTCCTCGTCCTCCCCTGGTGGTGGTGGCGCCGCCGGGCGCGGCGAGGTGGCGCGGTTGGCTTTTCCGACGCATCGGCGGTTGAAGGAGCGCTCGGTGCGCGCGGTTGGCTCGCCGCGTTGCCCGAAGCGCTCCGGATCACCGCGCTGGCGGGAATGATCATTGGTGCCGCCGGCCCGCGCGCGGCTGGGTCGCGTGTCGAAGTGCGCTCGGAAGGAATCTCCATCGTGCTCGCCGTCGACGTGTCGAGCTCGATGCTCGCGGAAGACTTCGCGCCGGAGAATCGGCTCGACGTCGCGCGCCGACGCTCGATCGAATTCGTGCGCGCTCGCCGGCACGACCGACTCGGGCTCGTGGCCTTTGCCGGTGAGGCACTGACGCAAGTCCCGGTGACTGTCGATCATGCCGTCGTAGAGCGTGCAGTGACCGATCTGCGCGTGGCGATGTTGGAAGACGGCACGGCCATCGGGACGGCGATCGCGACCGCTGCCAATCGGCTCGCACGGCTTGCCGACCCCAGCCAGGTCATCATTCTCCTGACCGACGGCGAGAACAACCGCGGCACGGTCGATCCCCGAACCGCGGCCGCGGCGGCAGCAGAGTTTGGCATTCGCATCTACACGATCGGTGTGGGGACCGAAGGCGAGGCCCCGGTCCCGACGGGCCGGGGCCCCGAAGGACTGCGGTACCAGACGCTCCCCGTCCGGATCGACGAGGCGCTCCTCACGGAGGTGGCGACGACCACCGGAGGCCGATACTTCCGCGCGACCGACGACGCGTCGCTCGGGCGCATCTACGAGCAGATCGACCGTCTCGAGCGCACCCCGGTGACTCAGGTGCGCTACGTCTCTTATGCGGAGCTCTACGGGTGGTTGCTCGGGGTGGCTCTGCTCGCGCTCGGCCTCGAGGTGCTGATCTCGGGCACGCTCGTCGTGAGGATTCCGTGATCGAGGCCGACGCCCCGTTCGTGCTGATCCTGGCGCCCGTCGTGGCGATCGCAGCGTTCGCGGCGGCCCGTTGGGCCCGGCGCACCCGCCTCCGTCGCGCCGCGCAGTGGTCGCCTGGCGCGGCGCAGCTCGCCCGTCGCGAGGGGCGGTGGGTGCCGGCCGCTATTGCGGCGGCCATGGGGCTCGGGACCGTCGGGCTGGCGGGACCGCGCTGGGGGAGCGAGGAAGTCACGGCCGAGACCCGTTCGCTGAGCCTCGTGCTGGCGGTGGACATCTCGCGCTCGATGCTGGCGCGCGACGCCGCCCCAAACCGGTTGGCCCGGGCGCTTGCGGAAGCTCGCCGCCTCGTGCAGGACCTCCCGCAGGATCGGATCGGCCTCTTGGCCTTCGCCGGGACGAGCTACATCCTGGCACCGCTCACTGTCGACGCAGGTGCCTTGATGCTCTTCCTCGACGCGCTCGACCCCGAGATCGCTTCGACCGGTGGCACCGCCCTCGGCGCCGCGCTCGCCCAGGGGAGCGAAGTGCTCGCTGCGTCGGGAGACGCGGGCGATCGGGTACTGGTCGTGTTCACCGACGGTGAAGCGCACGACTCACTCCCCGCGGTGCTCGAAGCAGCTCGCGCGCTCGCCGCCGGAGGTGTGCGCCTCATCCTCGTCGCTGAGGGCGGGCGACGTCCGGTGACGATCCCCGTCTCCGATGAGACGGGAGCCGAAGTGGACGTCTGGCGCGATGCGGGCGGGGCTCCCGTCGAGACCGCTCGCCGGGACGATGTCCTCGCATCGGTGGCGGATGCGGCGGGTGGAACGGTCGTGGCGGCCGAGCTCGCCGACCAGGCTGGCGCGGTGCGCGACCTCCTTGCGGCATTCAAACGGGTGGCCACGACTCGGGCTGAGACGCAGCGCGGAGTGCTGCGGGCGTGGATCCCGATCGTCTTCGGTGCCGTCATCCTGCTGGCGGCGGGATGGCGACGTCACACGGCATCGCTCATCGGCGTCGTGCTCGCGTTCGGCCTCAGTAGTGCCGCCAGCGCGCAGTGGCGCGGCGAAGACGCGGCGCATCGCGCCTTTACGGATGGCTCGCTGCAGGAGGCCGCGGAGCGGTACATCGCGGCCGTCCGGCGCGGGGGCGGCGGAGATACATCGTGGCTCAACGCGGGTACGCTGGCGCTGCATTTGGGCGACACCACGCTTGCAGCCATCGCCCTCGAACGCGCGTCGGGCTCGCTCGATCCCGAGGTGCGCTTCCGCGCGCGGTTCAATGCCGGGTGGATGGCGTTGACTGCGGCGCTGCGCGACAGCGCAGGGGAACATGCCACTCGCGCGGAAGCCGCGTTTCGTGAGGCGCTGCGGCTCAAGCCCCACGATGTGGACTCGAAGTGGAACCTCGAGCTCGCCGTGCGCCTGCGTCGAGCATCGACGGGAGGTGGTGGCGGGACGCCCCCGCCTCCGCCCGGGTCGGGATCGGGTGCCCCACCGCCGCGCCAACAGCCCGAAGCACCTCCCGAACCCACCGCGCTGTCCCGCCGGCAGGCGGAGCAGATTCTGAGCTCGATCGCGCAAGAGGAGCTCCGAACTCGGGCGGCGCGTGCAGGTCGGTTCCGCGCCTCCACCCCACCGCGGGGGAAAGACTGGTGACGGCCAGCGCGCTCGTGCTCGTTGGTGCGTTACAGGCGCTCACCGGCCTCGCTGATCCCCCGAGCGGAACCGTACTCGTCGGCGACGAGGTCGTCGTCCGGTTGACGGTCCGGGGGCGCTCCGCGTCGCCGGTGAGCGTCACCGATCCGCTGCTGGACGGTGTGATTCTCCTTGGCCGCCGGGAGGTCAGTGAGGTGGCATTCCCGGCCGGCCAGGCGCCCTTGCGCACGACCATGATCACCTACGAACTGCGAGCCACCGCGGCCGGGCAGGCGCGCGTCGGCCCATGGCGGATCGAGCAGGGCGGCGAGACAATGGAGGTCGAGACCGTCACGTTTGCGGTGCTCCCGTCGCCCTCCGGCGCCACGGCAGCGCTCAGCGTCATCGCGGAACGGCTCCTGGCCCGCGCCCCCCCGCCACCGCGCGTTGACGAAGTGTCGATTGCCGTGCTCATCTCTGCCGACACCGTGCACGTCGGAGAGCAACTCGACATGGTCGTGGCGGCATGGTTTCCCCGGACCCTTCGAACTCGGTTGCGACGACCCCCTGCAATCGTCACCGCGCCGCCGGGCGGCGCATGGCAGTACCCGCAAAGCGTCGCTCCTGGAGTCGCAGCGAGCCGCCGAGTGCGCGGCACCTGGATGGACCTCTATGCCGCGCACCTCGTGCTCTTTCCCCTTCAGCCCGGGGCGCTCGCGCTGCCCCCGCAACGGGTCGAATACGCGCTCCCCGTCACGTCATCGTTCTTCAGCCGAGAGGAGCGTTACGCGCTCGCCGGTGAGGCGCAGACCGTATTCGTGCGGCCGACACCCGCGGCCGGGCGACACGCGCTCGATGCGGGTGTCGTAGGACGCGACCTCGAGCTCGCGCTCGAGCTCGCGCCCGTCGCAGCCCGCGCCGGCGAGCCGCTCGAAGTCGGACTCGCCGTACGGGGGCAGGGCAACGTCGCGCTGTGGCCCTCGCCCCGCGTGGAGTGGCCCGCGAGCTTCCGGGCTTACCCCAGTGAGCCGATCCTGACGCTGGAGCCCACCGCAGGTCGGATCGCCGGTACCAAGCGGTTCCGTATTCTCCTCGTACCCGACTCAGCCGGGGCGTTCACGACACCGACGATCGAATATCCGTATTTCGATCTCGCACGCGGTGTGTACCGCATCGCGACAGTTGGACCGCGCGCCTTGGCCGTGGCACCGGCCGGCGTGCAGGGGCCCGCTCGAGCTGCGCCACCGCTCGCGACGGCGTCGAGCGCTGATTGGCTGCGGCGCGCCACGGCGCGACTTGGGCGTGCGCACGGGTTGTTGGCCGTACTGCTCGGGCCGATCGTGTTCGGGCTGATGCGGTGGCGGCCGACTCGCCGGGCGCCCCGTCGGGCCGCACGGGCACGCGGGATCGAACGCCTCGAGGGCGAGTTCGCTCGGGTGCTGACCGCGCGGGTGGGCAAGGCGGCGGTCGGCGAAACCAAGCGGCTCGTCGCGGCACTTCGGGCTGCTGGTGTCGAAGGCACGCTCGCCGAGCACGCCGGACGGTTGCGCGAGCGACTTCGCGCGGCACGATACGCACCCCGCCCTGTGGGGGACCCCGCGGCGCTCGCCGCCGAGCTCGAGAGCGTGACGCGGTCGCTGATTGGAGACAATGACACGGCACCGGCGCGGCGGAGGCGCGCCGTGGTCGGCTGGGCGGTTGCGGCATTCCTCGTGGTGCCTGTGGATGGCAGCGCGCAGCGGCCGGAAACGCTGTACGAGATGGGGGCGCTCAGGGCGGCTGCCGACTCGTTCGCCGCTCGTGCTGGGAGCATGCCGAAAGTGGCGGCGCATTGGTACAACCTCGGGGCGACCGTGTACCGCGCCGGCGCGGACGGGCGAGCGATCGCAGCGTGGACTGCCGCGGCGCGCTTGGCGCCTCGAGATCGAGCCATCGGACGCGCACGCGCATTCCTTCCTGCGCCGGACCAGACGTCAGGTGCGCTCCTCTGGGCGGCTCCCGTGACGACACTCGAGGTGTGGCTCACCGCCATCGCCTTGTGGATTGCCGGGTGGGTGGCGTTCGCTCGCCGTGCTCGCCGCGCCGTGTCGACTGCACTCCTCGTTGCCGGCATCGTCGTCGGTGCCGCCGCGCTGGAAATCACCCGACGGTACGATCGGCGCGTGGCGGTCGTCACCATGGCGGCGCCTCTCCGAGCGGCACCCTACGGAGGAGCCGCGAGCACTGTCACGCTGTCGCCCGGCACGGCGGTGAGCATCGAAGGGGAGTGGCCGGGATGGGTCCTCGCCCATCGCCCGAATGGGATCCAGGGCTGGCTTCAGGCGGCGGAGGTCGTCGCCGTGCCGAGGGTGTGGTGAGCACTCGGATCGCCGTGCTTCCGCCGGACGTCGCGGATCAGATTGCAGCAGGCGAGGTCGTTGAGCGTCCTGCCTCGGTCGTCAAGGAGCTGGTCGAGAACGCGCTCGACGCAGGTGCTCAGCGAATCGAGGTGACCCTCGAAGACGGCGGGCGTCGCATGGTCCGCGTCGCCGACGACGGAGAGGGGATGGATCGTGAGAGCGCTCAGGTCGCCGTGCAGCGCCACGCGACCAGCAAGATCCGGTCGCTCACCGATCTCATTGGGATTGGGAGCCTCGGGTTCCGCGGTGAAGCGCTTGCGGCGATCGCGTCGGTCTCGCGGTTCGAGTTGGAGACCGCGCCGGCCGGTGGTGAGGGAACCCACCTCACCGCGTCGGCCGGCCGCCTCGACGCCGTGGAGCCGTGCAGCCGTCGCGCGGGAACGACCGTCACCGTGCGAGAGCTGTTTCACAACACGCCCGCGCGCCGGAAGTTCTTGCGTGCCTCGCGAACCGAGCAGCGAGCCGCAGCTGAAGTCGTTACCACACTGGCACTGGCGAGGCCCGACGTCGGCTTTCGGTTGGTGAGCCAGGGCAAGGTCCTGTTCGACGCCGGTCCTCAAGAGGGGCTCGACGCCCGTGTGGCAAACGCCTGGAGCCGTCGCCTTGCCGAGACGCTCGTGCCCGTCGCCCACCGTGACGGACCACTCGAGGTGAGAGGGCTCGTCCAACGTCCGGCCGACGCGTCTCCTGCCGGACGCCGCGCCCTCCTGTTCGTGAATGGCCGTCCCGTGCGCGATTTCCTCGTCCTCAGGGCGGCGGAGGCTGCCTACGCGACGACGGTCGCGCCCGGCAATCGCCCGTCGCTGCTCTTGTTCCTGGAGCTACCCGGAGATGGGGTGGACGTGAACGTTCACCCCGCGAAGCTCGAAGTTCGGTTCCGCGACCGCTACTGGGTCGAGCGGGTCGTGGGGAGCGCGGTGCGGCACGCGCTGGGCGATCTCGTCGCCGCCGCGCCGGCATCGACCGGGCCGGCAAGCGAGTTGGCGGGCGTGGTACCGTGGCTGGCAGGCGAGCGCGCCGACAGCTCCTCCAGCGCCCCGATGCCGGAGTGGGGCGCGGCGCCGCTCGAGACGCAGGCGAGCCTCCTCCCCGAAGGGGCCGAGCCCGGAGCGGTAGGGCCACCAGCCGTCCTCCAGGTCTTTCACACGTTCATCGTGTTCGCAACCGACGCCGAGATCGTGGTCGTAGACCAGCACTCTGCGCACGAGCGTGTTCTGTTCGAGCGCACCCTGCGAATGCTGACCGGCGAGGGCGCCCCAGGGCAACGGCTCCTCATGCCGCTCACCCTGGAGCTGGCACCCGCCGAGCTCGAGGCAGTCGAGGAGCACCGCCAGCAGCTCGCCCAGTTGGGGTATGAGGTAGAGCCGTTCGGCGGCTCGACCATCGTCGCGCACAGCGTCCCCAACCCACACCCCCGTTTTGACGCCGGCCTCTGCCTCAACGAGATGGCAGCCGACCTCGCCCGTGGTCGTTTTGGCGCCTGGCCGAACCGACTCGAACGGTTCGCCGCGACCTACGCGTGTCGCGCGGCGGTGAAGGCTGGGCAGCGTCTTGATGACCGTGCGATGCACGACCTTCTCGAGGCACTCTTCACGACCGACCTCCCGCCCCACGACGTGCACGGGCGTCC
This sequence comes from Gemmatimonadota bacterium, assembly GCA_039591795.1. Classification (GTDB taxonomy): domain Bacteria; phylum Gemmatimonadota; class Gemmatimonadetes; order Gemmatimonadales; family GWC2-71-9; genus JBDHCY01. The sequence continues at coordinate 39,619 of JBDHCY010000003.1, forward strand.
GACGATCGTGCGTCTCCCGCGGGTCGAGTTGGAGCGTCGTTTTGGCCGGCGTTGAGCCGCCTCGCGTCATGGTGCTCGTGGGCCCGACGGGTATCGGGAAGACTGCGGTCGTCAGCGCGCTCGCACGCCATGCCCCGATCGCCGTCATCTCAGCCGATTCGCGTCAGGTGTATCGCGGGCTCGACATCGGGACGGCGAAGCCGCCCGCGGCGTTGCAGGAGGCGGTCCCACACTACGGACTGAGCGTCGCCGGGATCGGCGAGCGATACAGCGCCGGACGCTTCGCGAAAGATGCGGCGAAGTGGTTGCCGGAGAT
>JBDHCY010000004.1:0-39560 GCA_039591795.1 Gemmatimonadota bacterium
GTAGCATTCCGTCGTATTGGCGAAGGAGGTGTGGGTCTGGACGACGGCCTTGGGTCGTCCGGTCGTACCGCCGGAGAAGAGCCAGATCGCGGCATCGTCGCGGTGCGACGGAAAGGTCGCAAACTCTTCCGCCGCTCCTGCCACACGCGCCTCGAACTCGGCCTCACCGTGAACGAAGAGTCGTTGGAGATGTCGCGCGCCAACCGCGGCCCGGAGAAACGCGTCTTCACTGTCCCGTTCCACGAGGGCGACGACCGCGCGTGTGTACTCGAGGAAGGTGGAAATCTCGGCCGATGGCAGATCCGGATTCAGCATTACGACGACCGCGCCCATCTTGATCGTCCCGAAGAGGGCCGCGACGAACGCCGGGCCGTCTCGCAGGGCGATGACGACGCGCTGCTCGGGCCGCACGCCGGCCGCAGTCAGGAAATTCGCCATCTGATTCGCCCGCTGCCGCACGTCGAGATAGGTCAGCGAGCCGTGGTCTGTCAGCAGCGCGGGACGGGAACCGCTTCCCTCGCGGATTCGTGCGTCGAGAAAGTAGTCGGCGACGTTGAACTGTTCCGGCGGCTCGAATGCCATGGTATACTCGGGGGGCTCGCAGGACGAATAGGATGATGCGCGGTCGGACGACCCACCGTCAACCGGCCGCGTCGTTGGAGAGTGCATGCCGATCCACCGCCTGATCGATATGACGTGGGAAGACGTGCGGGACCTCGACCGAGAGGTCGCCGTCGCGATCGTGCCCGTCGGCGCGATCGAGGCGCACGGACCGCACCTTCCGCTCGGCACCGACGTCGTGATCGCGCAAGCGATGGCCGAGGCCGGGGCGGAGCGGCTCGCGGCACAGCGGCTCGAGCCCGTGCTCCTTCCGGCGATTGCCTACACGCCAGCTGAGTTCGCCGCCGCGTTCCCGGGCACCCTCACCACGACGGCTGATGCACTCGTGGGCCTCGTCGAGCGGGTGGCGCGCGACCTCGCACAACACGATTTCGGGATCCTGGCGATCGCGAACGCGCATCTCGATCCCGCACATCTCGCCGCGCTCGATCGAGCGGTCGCGGTGATCCGTGACGGTAGCTCCATCGCCGTGGCCTGGCCCAACCTCACGCGCCGGCCGTGGGCACTTCGGCTCACCGAGGAATTCCAGAGCGGGGCCTGTCACGCCGGTCAGTTCGAGACGTCGATTCTCCTCGCGCGGCGACCCGACTTGGTGCGCGAGCAGGTTCGGAGCACACTCGACCCCAACCCCTCGTCGCTGTCCGTGGCGATTCGTGCCGGGAAGACGTCGTTCGCGGAGGCGGGGGGGCCGCGGGCCTATTTCGGTTTCCCTCGGGACGCCACGGCTGCGGAGGGTCACCAGACGATCGAGCTCCTCGGGGAGATCCTGGCCGATGCCGTCGCCGCGGAGCGCGGGACCGCACATGTCGCCTGAGGGGAAAGTGGCCGTGGTGACGGGCGGGGGTCGCGGGATCGGCGCCGCCGTGGCGCGCACCCTGGCACGCGCCGGTGCCGCGGTCGCCGTCGCCGGCCGCACGCGGCAGTCGGTCGAGGGCGTGGCCGCCGAACTCGGCGGGAGCGGACACCGCGCGACCTCATTCATCTGCGACGTAACCGACCCCGAGAGCGTCGCGGCGCTCGCCCGCGCCGTCCCCGAAGCGCTCGGGCCCGTCGACATCCTGGTCAACAACGCCGGGGCGGCCCACTCGGCGCCGCTCGCGCGTATCACGCTCGACGATTGGAACCGCCTGTTCGCTGTGAATGCGACCGGTACGTTGCTCTGTATGCAGGCATTCACTCCCGCGATGGCCGAGCGGAGGTGGGGACGCGTGATCAACGTGGCCTCGGTCGCCGGGGTGTCCGGCGACCGCTACATCGGTGCGTACGCGGCCTCGAAACACGCTGTGATCGGCCTCACGCGGTGCACGGCTGCAGAGATGGCGGCGCAAGGGGTAACGGTCAACGCCGTGTGCCCCGGCTTCGTCGATACCGACATGACGCGCGAGTCGGTTGCTCGCATCCGTGCCAAAACCGGCCTGACCGAAGAGGCGGCGCTCGATGCGATCCGCGCGACGACGCCACAGCGGCGGCTGATCTCCCCAGACGAGGTCGCGCACGCCGTCCTGGCGCTATGCGCCGACGAGGCGCGTGGCATCAACGGGCAAGCGATCGTGCTCGACGGTGGAGGGCTTCTCTCATGAGCTTCGAGATCGTCAATCCCGAACCACTTGGCGTGCCGCGCGGCTGGAACCATGGCCTGCTCGCACCGGCCGGTGGTCGCATCTTGTTCATCGCAGGGCAAACGGCCCGGGACGGAAGCGGTCGTCTCGTCGCAACCGATTTCGTGGGGCAGTTCGCGGCGGCGCTCGATCACATCCTCCTCGTGATCCGAAGCGCTGGCGGCGACGCGACGGACATCGGCCGGTTCACGATCTATGTCACCGACATCGCTGCCTACCGCTCGAGCCTCGAGCCGCTCGGCCAGGCCTACCGGGAACGGATGGGACGCCACTTCCCGGCGATGGCACTCGTCGAGGTCAACTCCCTGGTCGACCCCGACGCGCTCGTCGAGATCGAAGCCACGGCCGTGCTCGGCTGAAGGAGCTCACCGAGATGCCCATCACCCCGACCTCGTTCCGCTTCGAGCACGATGCCGAGACCGGCGTCGCCACCATCACGTTGAACCGCCCTGAGCGATTGAACGCCCTCACCTTCGAGGTCTATCGCGAGCTGCGCGACACGTTTCGCGCGCTCGACACCGAGCCTGGGGTACGCGCGGTCGTGATCACCGGTGCCGGCCGCGGGTTCTGTTCGGGCGGTGACGTGGAGGACATCATCGGCGCGCTCTTCGCCAGAGACTTCGAGGGGCTCCTGGATTTCACCGAGCTCACGTGCGATCTGATTCTCGCCATCCGTCAGTGCCGCCGTCCCGTCGTGGCCGCGCTGAACGGGACGGTCGCTGGTGCCGGCGCGGTCATCGCGTCGGCCTGTGACTTCCGAATCGCGGCGGAGTCGGCGAAGATCGCGTTCCTGTTCACGAAGGTCGGGCTGTCGGGTGCCGACATGGGAGCCGCCTGGCTCCTTCCGCGACTCGTCGGGCTCGGCCGCGCGACGGAGCTCCTCATGACCGGCGAGTTCCTCGATGCAGAACGGGCCCTCGCCATCGGCCTCTTTCATCGAGTCGTGGCACGCGAGAACGTCGTTGGAGAAGCGCGTTCCCTCGCGGAGCGGCTCGCTCGCGGGCCGACGGCGGCGCTCGCCGTCACCAAGGACGCCCTCAATCGCGAGGCCTCGATGGACCTCGCCACGGCACTCGCCGCGGAAGCTCGGGCCCAAGCGGGCTGCATGCTGAGCCCCAACTTCCGCGAGGCCTACGACGCGTTTCGCGAGAAGCGCGAGCCGCGGTTCGTGTGAGCTCGATGCCCGATACCTCGGCCATTCGCTGGCTCGTCGAGCAGCACCATATCGCGCTCGCCGAGCGGATCGTGCCGTTCGTGGAGCGGGAGATCGCGTCGCTCCCCGTGCCGGGAGACGACGACGCTGCTCGCGTACAGGCTCGAGCACTCCTCGCGACGCTCGGCCGGGGGGGGTGGCTCGAGCCGATTGCCTCGCGCGACCTTCGTGCCTGCTGTCTCGTCCGCGAGGCCCTCGCCAGCGCCTCCCCGCTCGCCGATCACGTGTTCGCACTCCAAGCGCTCGGCACAACGCCCATCCTCCTCGCTGAGCACCAGGATCTCGAGCGTCGGTGGCTTCCCGTCGTCACCGACGGGACCGCCATGGCCGCGTTCGCCATGACGGAGCCCGACGCCGGGTCCGATGTCGCCTCGCTCACGACGACGGCGCAGCGCGACGGGGACTCATACGTCCTCGACGGGATCAAGACCCTCATCTCGAACGCGGGAATCGCCGACTTCTACACGGTGTTCGCGACCACCGACCCCGGTCGTGGCCGAGATGGAATCTCGTGCTTCGTCGTCCCGGCCGACACTGCTGGGTTGGTGTTCACCAAGGCCCAGATCGCGAGCGCCCCGCACCCGCTCGGCGAGATCGCGTTCGATGGCTGCCGCGTCCCCGCGACATCGAGACTTGGCACCGAGGGAGAGGGATACCGACTCGGGCTCGCCACGCTCGACCGGCTCCGGGCGACGGTCGCCGCCGCCGCCTGCGGCATGGCGGCGCGCGCGATGGAAGAAGCGCTCGTGCACGTCACGTCGCGCCACCAGTTCGGGAAACCACTCGCCCACTTTCAGCTCACGCAGGCCCGCTTGGCCGGGATGGCCACCGATCTCGACGCGGCCCGCCTCCTGACGTACCGCGCCGCGGCGGCGCAAGATGCAGGCGGGGCGCGCGTGACGCTCGAGGCCTCCATGGCAAAAGCGTTTGCGACCGAGGCAGCCCAGCGCATCGTCGACGGGGCAGTACAGCTCCTCGGCGGACGCGGGGTCCTGGATGCCCATCCCGTCGCGCTGCTCTACCGCGCGATCCGTGCGCTCCGGATCTACGAGGGGACAACGGAGATCCAGCAGCTGGTGATCGCACGGCAGTTGCTCGCGCGCCGGAGGCCTGCATGAGGATCGTGAGTATCGGAGGCGGACCGGCAGGCCTCTATTTCGCCATCCTCATGAAGCGCAGCAACCCGACCCACGACATCACGGTGTACGAACGCAACCGGCTCGACGACACCTTCGGATTCGGCGTCGTCTTTTCCGACCGCACGCAAACCGTCCTGGCCGACGCCGATCCGGAGACGATCGCGGCCATGGAGGCTCGCGCAGCCCATTGGGACGACATCGACATCCACTACCACGGTGGAGTGATCCGATCTTCAGGCCACGGCTTCTCAGGGCTCTCGCGGCAGACGCTGCTTGCCATCCTCGCCGAGCGCTGCCAGGCACTCGGCGTGCAGCTCGAGTTCGAGCGGGAGGTGGCCGACCCGGCAGACGTCGCCGATGCCGATTTGATCCTCGCGGCCGATGGATTCAACAGCACGATCCGGGACCGGTATCGTGACTGGTTCCGGCCGGATCTCGACGAGCGCCCCAATCGCTTCGTCTGGCTGGCCACGACCAAACGGTTTCCGGCGTTCACGTTCTATTTCAAACCGGACCGGTACGGACTGTGGCGTGTTCATACCTATCCCTATGCCGACGACCGATCGACGTTCATCGTCGAGGCGACCGAGGCAACGTGGCGCGCGTCTGGCATGGACGAGGCGAGTGAGGAGGAGACGCTGGCGTTCTGCGCAGCGCTCTTCGCAGAGGAATTGGCCGGACATCAGCTACTCGCCAATCGATCGATCTGGCGGAGCTTTGCGACGATCAGGAACGCGCGCTGGGCGCGAGACAACCTCGTCTTGATTGGCGATGCCGCGCACACCGCCCATTTCTCGGTGGGCTCCGGCACCAAGCTCGCCATGGAGGACGCGCTCGTTCTCGCGCAGGCGCTCGAAGCGCAGAGCACCGTCCCCCTCGCCCTCGAGGCGTACGAGCGCGAGCGGCGCCCGGCGGTGGAGAGTCTCCAACGGGCCGCGCAGGTGAGCCTTCAGTGGTTCGAGGATACCGAGCGCTACATGGACCTCGAGCCGCTCCAGTTCGCGTTCAATCTGCTGACGCGCAGCTTTCGCATCACGCACGACAACCTGCGCACGCGTGACCCGGCCTTCGTCGGCAGCGTCGATGCGTGGCTCGCAGAACGCGCGACCATTCAGAGCGGCGTGACCGTGCCCACCATGCCTGCCCCACCGCCACTGTTCACGCCATTCAAGCTGCGCGATCTCCTTCTGTCGAACCGCGTCGTCGTCTCGCCGATGTGTCAATACAGTGCCGATGACGGAGTGCCAAACGATTGGCACCTCGTCCACCTCGGGAGCCGCGCCGTGGGTGGTGCCGGGCTCGTCATTGCCGAGATGACCGACGTGAGTCACGACGGACGCATCTCCCCGGGCTGTGCAGGCATGTACCTTCCCGAGCACGTACCCGCCTGGAAACGCGTTGTCGACTTCGTCCACGGCCAGACGGCGGCGAAGATCGGGCTTCAGCTCGGCCACGCCGGCCGCAAGGGCGCCACGCGACTGGCGTGGGACGGCATGGACGAGCCGCTCGCCGAGGGTGGATGGCCCGTGATCGCGCCGTCTCCGATTCCCTACTTCGCCCATAGCCCAACGCCGCGGGCCATGGACCGCGTTGACATGGACACCGTCCGAGACGACTTCGTGCGGGCCGCGCTCATGGCGGACGAGGCGGGCTTCGACCTCCTCGAGCTACACTTTGCACACGGCTATCTGCTCGCGACCTTTGTCTCGCCGCTTACCAATCGGCGGACGGACGACTACGGCGGACCGATCGAGAACCGGATGCGCTTTCCCCTCGAGGTGTTCGACGCAGTGCGTCACGTCTGGCCCGAGCACAAACCGATCTCCGTGCGGATCTCGGCAGTGGACTGGGCGCCGGGCGGCATGGAGTCACCCGACGCCGTCGAAGTCGCGCGTCTCCTCCAGGGCCACGGGTGTGACGCGGTAGACGTGTCGGCTGGTCAGACGGTGCCGGATGCCAAGCCGGTCTACGGGCGTCAGTTCCAGACCTCGTTCAGCGAGCGGATCCGGCACGAAGTGGGCATGCCGACGATGGCCGTCGGCAACATCTCGTCGTATACCGACGTCAATACGATTCTCGCAGCGGGCCGGGCCGATTTGTGCGTCCTCGCGCGCGCGCATCTCTGGGATCCGTACTGGACGCGGCACGCAGCGTACGAACTGGGCTACGACCTGCCTTGGCCCCAACAGTACGAGAGCCTCAACCGCTACACCCCGCGGTTCATCTAGGTCTGCCATGCCACTCACCTACTCGCAATACCTGCGGCTCGATGAGCTCCTCGCGCTCCAGACCCCGATCTCGACCGGGCCCGAGCATGACGAGATGCTCTTCATCGTCATCCACCAGGTCTACGAGCTCTGGTTCAAGGAAATTCTCCACGAGCTCGACTACTTGCGACAGCTCATGGAGCGCGGTGAAATCCCGCCCTCGCTCCACACGCTCAAGCGAGTCCTCACGATCCTCAAGGTCGCTGTGGCGCAGCTCGACATCCTCGAGACGATGTCGCCGCTCGATTTCGTGTCGTTCCGCGAGCGCCTCGAGACGGCGAGTGGGTTTCAATCGTTCCAGTTCCGCGAACTCGAGTTTCTCATCGGCCTGAAAGATCCGAAGGCCCTCGATCGGTACCCGCCCGCGAGCGTAGGGCGGAGCCGGCTCGAGACCCGTCTCGCGGAACCGAGCATCTGGGACGGGTTCGTCCACCTCCTCGCGCGCGAGGGGTGGCCTGTGCCCGCGGCCATTCTCGATCGCGACGTGTCGCGACCGGTCGAGCCCTCCCCCGCCCTCCAGGCTGCGCTCATCGACGTGTATCGGCAGCGTGCGATCTTAGCACAGCTCTGCGAGCGTCTCGTTGATCTGGATGAAGGGCTGCAGGAGTGGCGCTACCGCCACGTGAAGATGGTCCAGCGCACGATCGGCACCAAGCAAGGGACCGGAGGCAGCGCCGGCTCCGACTATCTGTTGACGACCCTCAACCGCCCGGTCTTCCCCGACCTGTGGGCGATCAGGACGGATCTGTAGTGCGGGAGGCGGTCGAGGGCGGTCGGGGGCGGTCGGGACGGCGACGGTGATCAGCCCCGAAGCGCTCTACGCCTCGCCGAACGCGCTGGCTCCCTCCTACCTGCGTTTCCGTGTGGGGGAGCGTCTCCTGCTCACGGGGCACTCGCACCAGGCGTGGCCCGACTGCGCATTGGACGGCCAAGAAGAGGCATGGCTCGACGCGGCGACCCTCGCGGACGAGAAGTGGGAGCGTGCGTTCGCCAAGGCCGAGCGAGTGCGGCAGGGGTACGCGGCGCTCTTGGGTGACACCCGCGGGGCGATCGCACTCGCATCGAACACGCATGAGCTCGTGGTCCGCTTCCTGTCGGCGCTCCCTCTCCGCGCGCGGCCCCGTCTCGTCACGACCGACGGCGAGTTTCACACCGTTCGCCGCCAGCTCGACCGTCTCGCCGAGGAGAGCATCGAGGTCGTCAAGGTGCCGCATGACCCTGCCACGGCGATCGCCGAGCGGCTCGTCGCCGCGGCCGATGACCGGACGGCAGCCGTCCTCGTTTCGTCGGTCCTCTATCAGAACGCACATCGCGTTCCCAACCTGGGCGCCGTCCAACAACACTGTCAGCGAGTCGGAGCCGAGCTGCTCGTCGATGCCTACCACGCGGTGAACGTCGTGCCGGTGTCCCTCGAAGAGGAGGGACTCGACGATGCGTTCGTCGTGGGCGGGGGATACAAGTACTGCCAGCTCGGCGAGGGCAACGCGTTCTTGCGTGTGCCGCCGGATTGTCGCATGCGTCCGGTCATCACGGGGTGGTTCGCGGAGTTCGGAGCGCTGAGCGCCCAAGCGGCCGGCCGAGTCGGCTACGCCGACGGCCCCGAGCGGTTCGCCGGCGCGACCTACGACCCGACCAGCCACTATCGGGCCGCGCGTGTACTCGATTTCTTCGAAGATCAAGGGCTCGCCCCGGCGATGCTGCGGGAGGTGAGCCAGCACCAGGTCGGGCGTCTGGCGAGTGGGTTCGACGACCTCGACGCCGACCCCAGCGTGGTGACGAGGGACCGACTGGTCCCGCTCGCCTCACTTGGTGGTTTCCTCGCCCTCGAAGCGTCGCGTGCGGGCGATCTCTGTCGGCTCCTGCACGAGCATGGCGTCCTGTCCGACTACCGAGCCGACGTGCTTCGGTTGGGTCCCGCGCCGTACCTGTCCGACGCGCAGCTCGATGCTACCGTGAGCGCCCTCGCCGAAGCGATTCACTCCCTGACACCCTGATCCCCTTCAGGGAGCTACCCGAGCGGCTCGAGCCGCGCTGTAAAATGCCTGAGCACGGGGGCTTCGTAGACGAGCCGAAGGCCACGCACGTGGTCGCGGCGGCCCCACAAACCGATACACGCATCGGCGACGTAGTCGATGTGGCTCTGCGTGTACACGCGGCGAGGGACGGCGAGCCGCACGAGCTCGAGCTCCGGCCAATGGCCCCCCGTCCCGAACATCAGTCCGCCGACCTCGACTCCGCGGATCCCCCCCTCGAGATACAGCTCGCAGGCGAGCGCCTGACCGGGGAACTCGTCTTGCGGAATCTGCGGCAAGAAGCGTCGCGCATCGAGATAGAGCGCGTGACCTCCAATCGGCAAGACGATCGGCACACCGGCGGCCAGCAGGCGCTCCCCGCACGCGCGCACCTGCCCGATGCGATGCGCCAGGTACCGCTCTTCGACGACTTCTTCGAGTCCTTGGGCCATCGCCTCGAGGTCGCGGCCCGCAAGTCCTCCGTAGGTCGGGAAGCCCTCGATGAGGATGAGCATGTTCTTGAGGTCGGTGGCGAGATCGTCGTCGTTGGTGGCCACGAAACCACCCATGTTGACGAGCCCGTCCTTCTTGGCCGACATCGTGCACCCGTCGGCCAGTGCGAAGAACGTCCGCGCGATGTCCTCGATGGTCTCGTCGAGGCCTGACCGCTCCTTCACGAGATAGGCGTTCTCCGCGAAACGGCAGGCGTCGTAGTAGAAGGGGATATCGTGCCGCCGGCACCACGCAGCCACGGCCCCCGCGTTCTCCAAGCTCACGGGTTGTCCGCCGCCCGAGTTGTTCGTGATCGTGAGTAGCACGAGCGGAATGCGCTCCCGCCCGACATCAGCCAAGAGACGATCGAGCTTCTCGAGATCCATGTCACCCTTGAACGGGACATCGGCAACCGGGTCGTAGGCCTGATCCACGACACAGTCCACCGCGACACCGCCGTTGTGTTCGACGTTCGCGCGGGTCGTGTCGAAGTGGATGTTGTTCGGCACATGGTCGCCGGCGCTCACCCTGCACGTGAAGAGCAGGTTTTCCGCCATCCGGCCCTGGTGCGTCGGCACGACGTGCCGGAAGCCCGTGAGTCGCCGTGCGACGTCCGCAAAACGATCGTAGTTCCGGCTGCCGGCGTAGGACTCGTCGCCGAGCATGAGTGACGCCCACTGGCGGTCGGACATCGCCGACGTGCCGGAATCGGTCAGGAGATCGACGGTGACGAGGGAGGATGGAAGGTTGAACAGGTTGTAGCCCGCCTCGACGAGCGCCGCAGCCCGCTCCCCACGAGTGGTGAACGGGATCGGCTCGACTGCTTTGATCTTATACGGCTCCACGGAGGTACTCCACGATGTCGTTCATCACGCGCTGCCGCTCCGGGTCGTTGAGGAGCTCGTGCAGCATGTCGGGATAGTGGCGCACGGTCACCGGATTCGTCAGGCGGTGAGCAAACTCGAGAGTCACCTGCGGATCGGCGATCCGGTCGGCGCCCGGTACGAGCACGAGCAGCGGCACCACGATCCGATCGGCGTGCGAGTTGGTGAGCGCCTGCGCTTCGAGAATCTCCCGCCACGCCCCCGGTGTCATTCTGCGGTGCACCAGGGGGTCGGCCCGATACGCCTGGTTCACCGCCGGATCGCGGGAGAGCCAGCTCGTGTTGAACCCCACCGGGATGATCGGAATGCCGCTCGCCACGTGCGCGAGGAGACGGGCCATCGCGAGCTTCCAACCCGGGGGGCGGTGTCCGAGCGCGAGAAAGGGTGTCCCGGCCACGGCCGCCTGGACGGGAAGGTCGGGATCCGTCTCCAGATATCGGAGCACGACCAACGCACCGAGTGAATGACCGAAGAGCACCTGGGGAAGGCCGCTCGATTCCACAACCGTGCGACGGAATGCGTGCAGATCGGCGAGGAGCTGGCTGAAGCGAGCAAGGTGACCGCGCCTGCCCGCCGAGCGGCCGTGCCCGCGCAGGTCATAGAGGAAGACCGAGTAGCCGGCGTCGCGGAGCTGCTCGGCGACCCACGACCAGCGGCCCATGTGGTCAAACCACCCATGTACAAGGACGACGGCCGCGCGGGGTGTCTCCGCCGGCACGACCCGGTAGGCAAGCGCGCTGCCATCGGGGCTGCGGAAGCTCGCCTGGGCCGACGGTCCGTTGCCGGTCACAGCTGGCGCCTCAGGAGATCGAGCACCGCTTGCGCGGCGCGCTGCCTGATCTCGTTGCGGCCACCGGGGAAGACGCGCCGGAGGGCAACGACGTGCTCGCCCACCGCAACTGCGAGCCACACGGTGCCCACGGGCTTCTCGGGAGTTCCTCCGCCAGGTCCTGCCACTCCCGTCACCGCCAGCGCGGCCCACGCGCCGAGCGCCTGCTGAGCGCCAGTCGCCATGGCTCGCGCCGTCTCCTCCGACACCGCGCCATGCGCCTCGAGCAGGGGCTCGGGCACTCCCAAGAGCTCGGTCTTGAGCCGGTTGTCGTACGCAATGATGCCACCCACCAGCACATCCGACGCGCCCGGGACGGCGGTGAGGCGAGCCCCAACGAGCCCGCCGGTGCACGACTCGGCGGTCGCGAGCGCCCGACCATCCGCCCGAAGCCGAGCGAGCACGACGGCGGCGAGATCGTCTTCGCCGCGACCATAGTAGTGCGGTCCGCAGGCCTCTTGGAGCCGATCCGCGGTCGGCTCGAGGTCGTCCGCGTTGCTCCAGGCTGTCAGCCGGAGGTCGACGCCGGTTGTGGTGGGCAGGTAGGCCAGGGTGAGCGGGGCGATGGCATCTTCGAGGTGGGCGAGGCGCTCCGCGAGCGCCGATTCGGGTATGCCGGAGGTTCGCAGCACGACCGACCGGATCGCGCCCGTTTCGCCGGTCCGTTCTGCGAGTCGCGGGAGGACGGACTCACCGAGGATACCGCGCATCTCGCGGGGGACGCCGGGCAGCATGATCACGAGGCGCACACCGTCCTCGAGCCACAGGCCGGGAGCGGTTCCCCACCGGTTGGAGAGCGGCCTTGTCCCCTCGGGCACCTCCGCTTGGGAGCGGTTGGTGGCGGGCATGGGCCAGCGCCCGGCGCGGCGAAACCGATCTTCGAGTGCCCGGAGGACGTCTTCGTCGAGGACGAGCCGGCGCTCGAAGAGGGCGGCGATGGTCGTCTTGGTGATGTCGTCGCGGGTGGGGCCGAGGCCGCCGGTCGTGATCACGGCGCCGGTCCGATCGAGCGCCTCGCGAACGGCGGCGCCGATCGCATCGCCGTCATCTCCAACGGTGGAGCGTCGCACGACGCGCACGCCGACCGTTGCCAGTCGGCGCGCGAGTTCGGCTGCATTGGTGTCCACGGTAAAGCCCAGCAGGAGTTCGTGACCGATCGTGACGAGCTCGAGGTTCACGAGCGTCGGGCGGACCCCTGGAGGAGTGCGCGGTATCGGTAGAGGTAGACGCCGAGCGAGTACGCAGTGAGCACGACCGCCACGGCGAGCGTGCTCGCGACGACTGTGCCGTGAAAACGATCCCAGAAACGCTGGAACCAGCCGACCCACCGATACTCCAACAGCGCGTCCTTCCAGGCAAACCAGGCGATCGTCGCGCCGATGAAGATGTACTGGAAGGTCACCTTGAGCTTCCCTGCGCCGCCGGCCGCGATGATCACGCCCCGACGCCCCGCGTGCCATCGGAACACGGTCATCAAGGCTTCCCGGCCGAGGAGAAGCAGAAGCACCCAGAGCGGCAGGTGCCCCCACCACGGGATATCGTAATTGGCCGGGAGCGTCGGGTGTCGCGTCAGCCAGAAGATGGGGACGAGCGTCGCGACGAGCAGGAGTTTGTCGGCGATCGGATCGAGGAGCTTCCCGACGTCACTCACCTGATTGCGTGACCGCGCGAGGTATCCATCAACGAAGTCGCTCACCGCGGCCGCGATGAAGACGAAGAAGCAGACGACTTTGGGCCAGTAGCCTTCGATGAACGGAAGCAGCGCGATGACAGGCGTGATGAGGATGCGCGCCAGCGTCAGGATATTCGGCAGCGTCCACTGCATGCTGCGCGGTCAGCTGAGCGTTTTGAGCACCAGCTTGCTCACGACGCGTAGGGTGTCAAACACACCTTCGCCGGTGATCGCGACGGCCTCGAGGTAGGGAGCCCGCTCGATCCAGATCCCGTCGGCGGTCTGCTCCACGAGACTTTGCCCCTCGTGGCCGGGCTGTGGATCGGGCACGACACGCTGCCGGATCGGGTCTTCTACCGGCCACCCGGGATTGATCTGCGACTGTAGATCGCGAACGGGTGCCGCGTTCGGGAGGTCGCGCTTGTTGTACTGCACGACGAACGGCAGCTTCATGAGATCGTATCCGTATTGCGCCAGGTTGTCGTAGAGGTTTTGCATCGACTCGATGTTCGCCTCCATGCGCTCCAGCTGGCTGTCCGCCACGAACACGACGCCGTCCACACCCTTCAGAATGAGTTTGCGTGACGCGTTGTAGTACACCTGGCCGGGCACGGTGTAGAGATGGAAGCGAGTCTTGAAGCCACGGATCGTACCGAGGTCGACGGGAAGAAAATCGAAGAACAGGGTCCGCTCGGTCTCAGTGGCGAGCGAGATCATCTTGCCGCGCATGCTCGGTTGCACGCGGCCGTAGACGTGTTCGAGGTTGGTCGTCTTCCCACCGAGGCCGGGCCCGTAATACACGATCTTGCAGTTGATCTCGCGGGAAGCGTAGTTGATCATCGACATGGGCGGTCCCTAGAACTCTCCGAAGAGCTTGTCGATCTCGTCTTCGGCGCCTTCGAGAAGCCCCGGCGCCACATCAGCAGGTCCTTCTTCCATTCGACCGAACATCTCTTCGAAGATCCGCGTGAGCGCTGCCACCGCACCGCGTGCCCGGAGCTTCACCATGCCGAGCGTAGTGCGGTTGTCGAACAGCACGACCAGGATGACACGCTTCGCAACGTCCGCCAGGAACATCGATTCCCGCTCGCCCTGGTGGACGAGCGATGCAAAGTCATCTTCGCCGATCATCTTCGCCAACTGGTCGTTGGCGCTGAAGTCGGCCGCCGTGAGTGACGCAAACGCCGTCGGGTCGAAATCGAGACTCTCGCCCGCCGACGCAACGAGCTGACCGTTCCGATCGACGAGAAGCGCACTCCGGGCATTGGCATCGTGCAGGAACGCGACGAGGCGCTCTTCAATGGTCTTGAAGTCGTCTTCGCGGAACGACCAGCTCGCGGCACCGGGCATCCGGATTACCTCACCATCAGGCTAGGCGCGCCTCCATGCGGCGCGTAATGGCGGCCGCACGGCGCCTGAGCAAAGGGTGCGTCTCCCACGTGAGGTATTCGCGCAGCAGCCGCACGGATTCCGCCCCAGGGTGGCCGCTCAAGTAGCCGAGCGCTGCCAATCGATCGAGCGGGCGAGAACTGAAGAGGCTCCGCCGGTACTGGCCCATCCGGCGCTGCGCCACCAAGACGCCAGCGGCGAACCCCGCACCGGCCGCGATCGCAAACACGGACCTCGGACGCATCAGCCCTCCATCTCCCGGCGGGATGTCAGCGCCTGAGCGATGGTCATGCCATCCGCGTACTCGAGATCACCCCCCATCGGGAGCCCCCGCGCGATGCGTGTGACGCGCACGTCACGACCGCGGAGCGCGTCTTGGACCACCGTGGCCGTGACCTCACCCTCCAGTGACGGATTGGTGGCGACGATCACCTCCCGGATCTCTCCGCCGTTCTCCACGCGAGCGACGAGCGCGCCCAACGAGAGATCGTCAGGCTCGACCCCATCGAGTGGTGAGACCCGACCCCCCAACACATGATAGTGTCCGCGGAACTCGCCCGCTCGCTCGATGGCCGCCACATCCGCTGGTTCCTCGACCACGCAGAGCGTCCCCGCGTCGCGCCGGGGATCGACGCAGATCGCACAGCGGTCACTCTCCGTCAGATTGCCGCACTCGGGACACGGGTGCACGCGCGTCGCCACGGTCACGATCGCCGCTGCCAGCCGCTCCGCTTCCTCGCGCGGTTCCTTGAGCACATGGTACGCGAGACGCTGGGCCGTCTTCCGACCGATCCCGGGCAGCTTGGCCAGCTCGGCCGTGAGGGCCTCGATCGCCGACACCGGCAACAGTCAGAGGGAGAACGGCAGAGGGAACGGGAGCCCACCGGTCAGCTTCTTCAGCTCCTCCCGGGACAGCTCCGACGCACGGCGCTGCGCATCCGACACGGCGGCGAGCACGAGGTCTTCGAGCATCTCGACGTCGCCCCCAGCCACGGCTGATGGATCGATCCGAATCGAACGGATGCGGCCTTGGCCATCTGCAACGACCTCCACCGACCCGCCACCCACGGTGCTGGTCACCGTTTTGTTCTCGAGTTCAGTCTGGATCTGATTGAGGCGACCTTGTACCTGCTGCCCCAGCTGGAAAAGATGCGATAAATCCGCCATAGGCGTGAAGTTAGCCCCGCCCAGGCGGGGCCGCAAGATTACTCCAAGAGGTCTAGATCGAGGGCGTCCGTGGCTCGATCGAGGGCAGGATCTCGGGCGCGGAGCGCACGCAGACGCTCTGCTCGCGCTTCTTCCTCGGTGAGCCGGGCCGGTCGCTGACCGCCGTCACGGGGTCGTGTCTCGACCCGAAGTCGGACCGGCTCATCGACATACCGCCCCAAGACCTGCTCGATCTCTACCCGGCGCCGCTCGATGGCTTCGCGTCGCATCTCATCGGCGTCGCGGATCGCGACGACGAGCACGGGTGGGCTCGCCTCCACCGGCTCAGCCCCCGCGAGCGCCTGCGCGAGGAACCGGTGTTTGGCGCCAATGTGGGCCAGGATGTCGCTCCAGACACCCACGAAATGCGCCACCGTAAACGGCCCCAGCGTGGGTGCCGGCGCCGGGGCCGGACTGGGCGCAACCGGGGCCGTGGCCTCTGCCGTCGCCGCCGGTTGGCGCTGCGCAGCCGGGCGCGTGGCCATGGGAGTGGCACGGGCGGACGCCGCACCACCCCGTGGAGCCGGTCGGACGGCCGGCGCGGGGGGGGAGGCTCCGCCGAGCGCCGTGAGCACCGCGGCGAGGTCTGCCACGCGATCGAGCATCGTCCACTTGAGGAGCAGCGTTTCGAGCGCGAGGCGTGTGAGTCCTCGTCGGATGTCGGCCTCGGCTTGGACGAGCAGGTCGAGCATGCGCAGCGCGTCCTCTGGGGCGATCCGGTCACGGTAGCGCGCAACGACCTCGCCAAGCGCCTGACTCACTCCCCTCGGCTGATCGCCGACCTGGAGCATGAGCAGGGCGCGGAGCGCGTCGCCCGCGCCTTGCGCGAACGTGACGAGATCGGCGCCGGCCTCCACGACCTTGTCGACGAGCGGGAACACCCCAGCGGGCTGACGGTCGGCCACGAGGCCGAGGAGCTCGCCGAAGAGCTCCTCGGGGACGAGGCCGAGCGCTTCGCGCACCGCCTGCGCCGTGACGCGTCCCTCGCCGAGCGTCACGACCTGGTCGAGCACCGAGAGGGCGTCGCGCATCCCCCCGTCAGCCGTCACGGCAATGAGCGCAAGCGCGTCGGCGGCGACAGCGATCTCCTCTGCGCGTGCCACCTCGGTGAGTCGCTGCTCGACGGCGAGTGGGCCGATGCGACGAAAATCGAACCGCTGGAGCCGCGAGAGAACCGGCGCCGCAGCCTGGGCGATCTTCTGCGGCTCGGTGGTGGCGAAGACGAACACCACGCCCGACGGTGGCTCCTCCAGGATCTTGAGAAGCGCGTTCCATGCCTCACGCGTGAGCATGTGCGCTTCGTCCACGATGTAGACCTTCGAGCGACCGGGGGCGCTGGCAGCGTACATGGCGCGTTCGCGCAGGTCACGCGCGTCGTCGACGCCCCGATTCGAGGCGGCGTCGATCTCGACGACGTCGAGGCTGGCCGCTCCCGTCCAGATACGCGCGCATGAGACACAGGTGCCGCACGGCTCGCCATCGACACCTCGTTCCGCGCAATTCAGGGCCATGGCCAACACCCGAGCGGCGGTCGTCTTGCCGACGCCCCGAGGCCCCGCGAAGAGGTAACCGTGGGCGACACGATCGCGCGCAACGGCCCCGGCAAGCCCCAGTCCCACGTGATCCTGGGCGACGAGATCGCTGAACAGCTTCGGGCGATATTTCCGGGCGAGCGCAGTGTGAGTCATCGCTAACGGCGTGGACGGAGCGAGCAAGATTGCCCCAGGCTCCCCATAGCACTGCCCGACATCACTTAGCGCTGCTGCCTGCGGGGCCCTGACGCGATTCGTGCGCGGTCAGCCTATGGACCTGGGGCAAGCCAAAGATAGCCCACGGGTGGGCACGGGCCAAGCCGTCTCTGCTCATCGCAGCATCTGGTCGCCGCCAGCGCGTCGCCATGTCTCCGGAAGGACGAGCACCAATATCGCGTAGAATTCGAGCCGCCCGAGGAGCATGAGCACGCCGAGAACCACGTGGGCGGTGGCTCCGAGGGCGCCGTAGTGCGAGGCAGGGCCGACCGCGCCGAGGCCGGGTCCGATCGACGACATGGCAGCCAGTGCCGCGGTCGTGGCCGTGACGAAGTCGTTGCCCAGCGCAGCGAGCGCCAAGGAGCCGGCGGCGTGGGTCGCCACATAGAGCGCCAGGAACGCCATGACGTTGAGGACGACCTCTCCGCGAACCGGTGTTCTTCCGAGGCGGGTCACGAACACCCCTTGCGGGTGCAGCACCCTCCGAAGCTCGGCGAAGGCGTGCTTCCCCACGACCACCGCGCGCACGGTTTTGAACCCCCCTCCCGTCGAGCCTGCCATCGCTCCGACGAACATGAGGCCGACGAGGAGTACCTGCAGCACGCTGGGCCAGAGCGCGAAGTCAGCGGTGGCGAATCCAGTCGTCGTCAGCACGGACACCACGTTGAAACTGGCCTCCCGCAGGGCACCGGTGCCCCAACCCGCTCCCGTGGCGCCGAGCGCAACGTACGCGGCGGCGCAGCAGACGGCGCCGGCGCCGGCATACCACCGCCACTCGACATCGCGGACCCAGGCCGTCCAGCGACCCGTGAACAGGCGGTAGTGGAGCGTGAAGTTCGTGCCCGCTACGAGCATGAAGAGCAGCGTGATCCACTGAATCGCTGGTCCGAAGGCGGCGAGTGACGCCGTGCGCGTGGAAAAGCCCCCGGTGGCGAGGGTGCTCATGGCGTGATTGACGGCATCGAACACCGACATGCCGAGGGCCACGAACAGTACCGTCAGCGTCGCGGTCAAGATCGCGTACACGCCCCAGAGGAGCCTGGCCGTGATGGCGATGCGCGGTTGCAGCCGGTCGGACCCAATCCCTGGCACCTCCGCTCGAAAGAGCTGTGCTCCGCCGACGCCGATGAGCGGGAGGATCGCCACACCGAGGACGATGATGCCCATCCCGCCGACCCAGTGGGAGATGCTCCGCCAGAGCAGAATGCTCCTCGGGAGCGCCTCGACATCACCGAAGACGGTCGCACCCGTGGTGGTGAACCCCGACACCGACTCGAAGAACGCCGCCGCCGGGCTTCCAATCACTCCGGTCAGAAGAAACGGGAGGCTCCCTGCAAGCACGACGGCGATCCATCCAACGCCGACCACGACCAGCCCTTCACGAACATTGAGGCGCGCCCGCCGCGGCGTCGCAAACCAAAGCACTGCGCCGACCGTGGAGCTCGCAGCGATCGCGGCAAGCCAGGGAAGTGGCGCCCCTTCGACGACCCCGAACGCGAGCGATGGCACCATGGCCAGCGCGATCGAGACGAGGAGCGCCCCCACGACGTGGAGAACTTCTGCCGTATTCACGCCCGCCAATTCACTCTGAGAAGATGGCCACGGCGCGTTCGATCGCCTCCGGAAGCGCAAACACGATCACCGAGTCGCCGACCTGAACCGCGTCGCGACCTCGCGGAACGATGACTCGACGTCCGCGCACGATCGTCGCCACGATCGCTCCCTCGGGAAAGTCGAACTCGGCGAGCGGGATGCCGATGACCGGTGAGCCCGCCGGCACTTGGAAGGAGATCGCTTCAGCATCCGAATCTCGAAGAGTGGCGACGCGCACGACGCTGCCACGCCGGACATACTGCAGAATCGCGTTGGCTGCAGAGATCCGAGGGCTGACGGCCGCATCGAGTCCGATCCGGCGCACGAGCGCGACGTAGCTGGTGCGGTTGATCAGGGTGACGACTTGCTTGGCACCGGCGTGTTTCGCGGCGATCGAGGAAAGGATGTTGCTCTCGTCGTCGTCGGTGAAGGCGACGAACGCGTCGACTCCGCCCACGCCCTCGAGCTCGAGCAATTCGACATCGGTAGCGTCGGCATTCAGCACGAGCGCCCGATCGAGCTTCTCCGCGAACTGTTGCGCTCGCTCGCGTTCCTTCACGACGAGCGTCGTCTGGATGCGGTGCCGGGTCAGCAGTTGGGCCAAATAAAAGGCCTCGTAGCTCGCCCCCGCGATCATGACGCGCTTGAGATCGGAGGGCTCATGCCCACAGAGCTCCAACACGCGCGGAATCGCGTCGGTGGCCGCAACGACGTAGACGTGGTCTCCTGCCTCGACGACGGAGGCCCCGGTCGGGACCGTCGTCGTGCCGTCACGCTCGATCGCCACGGTGAGCATCGGGATCGGACCGAGATCTTCGCCCATCGCCGCGAGCGTGCGGTCCGTCACCGCGGCGTCGGGAAGCACCTTCAGGCCGATCAACTGCACCGCCCCCCCTGCGAACTCGGCGAGATCGATCGCCGCGGTCGACTGTAAGAGCCGAAACGTCTCCAGCGCGAGCTCTCGCTCCGGATTGATCATCAAATGGACGCGGAAGCGCGCAGGCTCGAGCCGGTTTCCTTCGGCGAAGAAATCGGGGTTCGAGACGCGAGCAACCTTGACGAGCTCGCCCTTGCCATCGGCAGCGGCGCAGGCGACGAGGTTGACTTCGTCGATGCTGGTCACCGCGAGGAAGAGGTCGGCTTCGCGAACTCCGGCGCGCTCGAGCACCGCCGGACTCGCCCCTGAGCCGGTCGTGACGGCGACGTCGAGATGGCTCTGCACGTAGTCGAGGCGATCGGCATCCACGTCCACGACGGTCACGTCGTGCTGCTCGCGCGCGAGCCGCTCGGCCACGTGGTAGCCGACCTCGCCGGCGCCGACGATCACTACCCGCATGCGGTCACCTCGACCCGACGCGATCGCGGTCGCTCGTCACCCGAGGATCGCGCGCTGGGCCTTGTGGGTCTTCATCAAGTCGTAGGTCTCCGCCACTTCGCCGCCGATGAGGAAGACGTACGCCGTGAAATACACCCAGATCACGAACAGAACGATGGCACC
This sequence comes from Gemmatimonadota bacterium, assembly GCA_039591795.1. Lineage (GTDB taxonomy): Bacteria > Gemmatimonadota > Gemmatimonadetes > Gemmatimonadales > GWC2-71-9 > JBDHCY01. Next base: position 20,183 of record JBDHCY010000004.1, read on the forward strand.
GATCGATGCGTTGGCCGTCAGTGCACTCAAGCGCACTGCCTGCAGCAAGTAGACGCCGAACCCGAGCTTGGCCAGCTCGAACGCCACGGAGCACACGAGGGCCGCGACGAGGGCCGTGTCCCACCCGATACGCCGTGACGGGACCAGCTTGTACACGACGAAGAAGAGCGCCGACGATGCGAAGAATGCAATGCCGTTGCCAATCGCGCGATCGGAAAAGGCGCCGCCCCGAGCCGCGAGCACGCTCACCCAGAAGGTGACGATGGCATTCGTCACCAAGAGCGACCCCGTCGCGAGCACCAGCGTTGCATCCCAGAGCTTGCCCAGCAGATACGGCCGCGTTTCCTCGGTGTCGAACACTTCATTCAATGCCGCCCGAATCCCCCCGAACATCCGGGTGGCGAACCACAGGAAGAGGGGTGCTCCGTAGAGGGAGAGCTCGCCCCGGCTCTCGACGACGCTCCCGAGGAGCGCCTCAGCCTGGCCGAAGGGGTCCAGCCCACCGCCGCCCGCCTGTTCTGGGAAGAAGCCGGTGAGAAGAAGATGAAGGTCGACCTCACCCGCCGGCAGCTGCGCGCGGATCAGGTAGCCCAGGCCGCTCAGGACGAGCAGGAAGAAGGGGATCGCCGCGAGCAGGGCGTCGAACGCGATGGCGGACGCCAGGAACGGGATATTGTCTTCGTATCCCGCCTGGAACACGCGCCCGAGGAACCCGCGCACGGACGTGCGCCATCCCCCCTCCCGCACCGTGGCGGGTTCAGGCGTCGAGTTCGTCGTCGTTGTCGTCGTCGACTTCGTCGTCGTTGTCGTCGTCGGCAGGGACGCGCGCAGCGCGCCCGCGGCGGGCTCGCGCCTCTTCGAGCCGCTGCTCGAGCTCATCGCGCGCAGTGTCCAAGGCGCTGCGTCCTGCGTCGATGGCATCTCGCGTGCCGGTCCGCACCTGATCGACCCGTTCCCCTACGACTTCGCCGAATTCGTCGGCCTTCTCTTCGGCCAGTGTACGCAGCTCCCGGACTCGCCGCCGGAGGCGCGCCTGTGTCTCCTCGCCGCTGGCAGGTGCGAGAAGAAGGGCCGCCCCCGCCCCTACCACCGCACCGAGCACGAATGCCAAAAACCCAGCCCCTCGCTCCTCGACCACCACAACGTGGCGGTCGTCGTCCACGTGATGCCTTGCCATGATTACTCCCCTGCGTCTGCGTCGTCGGGCGCAGCCACGGTCGCCGGGTGCGGCTCGGCTCGGTGCAGCGCAGGCGCGTGCACGTGGCGCGCGACCAGGTCGCGCGTGCCGGTCACCCGGAGTTGTTCGAAGAGAAACGCAAAGTTGCGCTCGAGATCCTGAGCCATCGACTCTCGCACTGCCGACGGGAGGTCCCACAGCTCGCGTTTGAACGGCCCGATCGTCTTCTTGCGCAGCTTGTAGTAGAACTGCTCGTCGGTATCGTTGGCCTTTCGCTCGCCTCCACACTCGGACGCTATCCACGCCTGCAAGCGCCCACCTAGCTCCTCAGGAAGCTGCGGGTGGTCGAAAACGATGTTCTGGAAGTTCGTCGCCAGGTGGATCTCGATCGCTTCGCAGCGCGGGAAGTGCGCGAAGGCTTCGGCGGGAAGCGTGGATGCTCCGTGTTGCACGGCGCCGCCAAGCGCATATTGCGTGCGGGCGGCCAGCGATAGCGCTGCAAGCGCGTTGAGATCGAGGTTGACTTCCGCAATGCTGCCGTCGGGGAGCACGACGCCTCCGTGACTCGTGCCTGTCTGGACCGAGATCTTGCTGATGCCGACGAAGTCGCCCCGCGCCTCGAGTGCGCGGCCGTAACCCGTCATGAACGCCTCCAGCTCTTCGACGGTGCTGTTCTTCCCGCCAACCTCCCCGATCTCCGCCCCCACCGAGACCGTGACGCCGGCAGGCTCGCGCTCGCGGATGTACGCCGTGAGCTCGGCGGCACGTTCGTAGTTGTCGCGCTGCTGCTCCAGCAATGTCGGCCGATCGAGGTCGACGAGCGTCGACGTATCCACATCGATGTTGTAGAAGCCGGCAGCCAACTCCTCGTCGATGAGTGCTCGGATGGCGCCGAGCTCGCCTTCGGGGTCTGCGGCGTATTTCTTGGCGTTGATCTGTACGTGGTCGCCCTGTACGAAGAGCGGGCCGCGGAACCCCTCCCGAAGTGCCGAACCGATCATCACGGCGACATACTCGGCGGGCCGCTGGCCCGTGTACGCCACTTCGCTCCGGGCGATCTCACAGATCAACGCCCCGACATCGAGCCGCCGGGCGGCCCGGAAGATGGCGCGGCCCGTATCGTATGCGAGGACCCGCACGTTGATGGCGGGTGTCGTAAAGGGGGGCATCTCCCCGCGTCCGCGTGCGACGTAGAGATCGTGAATGGAGGCCGGGCGCACACCGACAGTTTGGCCGAGCTCCCAGAGCGCCCAGCGCGCGGCAGTGCGCTCCTCATCGGCCCCAAAGACGGCGAGCCGGACGAGTGCGTCCATGGCCGGCGTCTCGAGCACGGCGGCATCGGATACTCGGAGCCCTGTGTCCGTCGGCTGGACCGCGGACCCAAAGCTCGCGAGCGCTTTCTCAATGGACTCTTGCATGGTGATGTCTCCGAGGGCCGTTTGGAAGACGGCCGGCCCGCTCGGGAATCTAGACCCAATCAGCCTCGCCCGCGAGGCGCTCCGGTGCTGGGAAATCGGGGTGCCCCATCGCGCCGTACGTCAGGCGCTTCCCGAGCTCCACGCCTGGCTGATCGAGCGGGTTCACCCCGTACCAGCCCCCCGCGTAGACGGTGGCAATCTGGAGCACCATCAGCAGCTCGCCGACAGTTTCGGCGTCGATCGTCGGTAGCCACAGCGTCGCCGACATCCGGCCGGCCTCAGCCAGCGCGTGCAGGGTCGCGTCGCGCTCGGCCGCCAGCAACGCTCCGAGCGACGCGCCGGCGAGACACGCCACGGGATCGGGGAGCTCCGAGCGTGCCGGTATCGGCACGTCGTCGCCCGGTTCTTCCACCGCGATTACGGTGACGGTCTTGTCGAACGGCCCTTCCATGAAGAGCTGGATCTGGGAATGTTGATCGGTCACTCCCACCGCCCCGAGCGGCGTGGGCCCCACGTTGACCACTGTCCCGGTGCGGTTCGTGCTCTTCCCAAGGCTCTCGGCCCACAGCTGTCGGAACCACTCGGTGAGCTGTCGCAACCGGTCGGCGTAAGGCATGAGCACATGCACATGGGCGCCGAGGGCATCGTCAGCCGCCCACTGCAGACCGGCGTAGAGCGCCGGGAGATTCTCGCGGAGGTCGTCGTCCGCCGCCCGGTCCGCGGCCCTCGACGCGCCACGCAGCAACCCGGCGACATCGATCCCCACGAGCGCCGCAGGGAGCAATCCAACGGGCGAGAGGACGCTGAAGCGGCCTCCCACGTTGGAAGGCACATCGAGCGCCGGGATGCCCTCCTCGGTCGCGATCTGGCGCAACGGGCCGCGGGCGGGGTCGGTGGTGATCACGAGATGGCGCGGAAGGGCCTCCGCACCAAGCGCCTGCTCGAGCCACTCTCGTACCACGAGATACTGCCCCATCGTCTCGGCTGTGCCGCCCGACTTGCTGATCACGTTGACCAAGACCCGCCGCGGGTCGATTCGAGCGAGCGCGGCTCCCATCGTCCGCGGGTCGACGTTGTCCAGCACCGTGAGCCGTGGGTAGAACTCACGCGCTTCGTCGGAGAGCTCGTTCCAGGCCGCGGGCCGGAGCGCCTCGAGGAGCACCTTCGTGCCGAGCGCCGACCCGCCAATGCCAAGCACGACCACATGATCACATGCCTGGCCGACTCCATCGGCGAACGCCGAGATCTCGTTGAGCACGCGGCCCTGCTCGACGAGGCCAAAGAAGCCGTACTCGCCGCTCGTGCGGCGGGCCGCGACGTCAGCATGTATCTCCGGGAAGCGCGCGGCGAGCCGGTCGAGCGTGTTGCGCGGTAGCCCGCGCCCACCCGCGATCCGGTCATCGAACATGCGCGCGTAGTGGAGCCGGATCACTCTTCCACCTCCAGTACGAGTCCGTCGTATGCGGGCCGAACTCGCGGCGGGAGTCGCGCCTCGAGGGCGCGGTGGCCCGTCTCATGAGTGAGATGCGTGAGCCATGCCTGTTCCACGCCCAGTTGCTCGGCGACGTCGAGCGCCTCGGGGATCGAGAGGTGCGCTGGATGAGGCCGCTCGAACAACGCGCTCAAGACGATGACGCGCACACCCGCGAGGAGCGCCAAGGCCTTTGGCGGCACCGACTTGACGTCGGTCAGATAGGCAACCGGGCCAAACCGGAATCCGAGGACGCTCATCCCGCCGTGATCGAACGCGACTGGGAGCACGGGGACCCCCGCGATCTCCACCGAGCGGCCGGGCTCGAGCACGCGCGCCTCCATATCCGGGAAGAAGGTGCCGGCGGGCGCTACGATCGCCGGATCAAAAATGTAGCGAAACCGCTCCGCGAGACGCGCCATCGTCGCAGCCGACCCGTAGGCCGGCAGTCGCCGACGCTCTCTGGCCGACACCGCGCGCACGTCGTCGATCCCATGAACGTGGTCGGCATGATCGTGCGTGTAGAGGATCGCATCGATGTGCGATCGACCCGCTGCGAGCAGCTGGAGTCTGAGCTCCGGCGGCGTGTCCACCAGGAGCGTGCCCTCTCCCCGGTCGACCAACGCGGCGGTCCGGCCCCGTCGGTCGTGTGGATCGGTGGACAGGCAGACGGGGCATTCGCACCCGACCTGCGGCACACCGAACGAGGTGCCAGTCCCGAGGACGGTGAGGCGGACGGTCACACCGTCTCCACCTTCAGGAGATTGGTGGTGCCCGAGACGTCCCACGGGAGTCCGGCGGTCACCACGATGCGGTCACCCGGCACCGCGTGGCCCGATGCCGTGATCGACTCGCGCACGACTTCGAGCATGGCGTCGTAGTCGGGCACCTGATGCACGAGCATGGGGACCACGCCCCAGACCAATGCCAACTCGAGATACGTTCGCCGCTCCGTCGTGACGGCCAGGATGGGAACGCGGGGTCGGTGCGCGGCGACCATACGTGCGGTGAAGCCGCTCTTGGTGAAGCAGACGATGAGCGGCGTGTGAAGCATGCGTGCAGCCGACGTCGTCGCGAGTGCGATCGCATCTGCCACCGCCGCCTCGTGGGGCCTGAAGTGCCGCCGGCCCTCCTGTGCCCCCGCCTGCGCCTCGACGCTGCGGATGATGCGGTCCATCGCGCCGACGGCCTCGAGCGGGTACTCGCCGATGGCTGTCTCCGCGGAGAGCATCACGGCATCGGTGCCATCGAGGATCGCGTTCGCCACGTCGGAGGCCTCCGCGCGCGTCGGTCGAGGATGCTGCACCATCGACTCGAGCATTTGCGTTGCCGTGATGACGACCTTCCCGACGGCGTTTGCCTCGCGGATCAGTTGCTTCTGCACGAGCGGCACCTGCTCGAACGGCAGCTCGACACCGAGATCGCCGCGGGCCACCATGATCCCGTCGGCCGCCTCGAGGATTCGTGTGATATCGTGCAGCGCGGTGTCCTTCTCGATCTTGGCGATCAGTTTGGTGGGCGGTGGGAGCACCGCCCGGACCGCCTCGATGTCTTCGGCACGTCGGACGAACGACAGCGCAACGTACTCGGCATCGAGCAGGCGCGCTTCGGCCGCGTCGGCGACATCCTTCTCGGTGAGCGCGGGAGCCGTCACGGAGACGCCAGGGAGGTTGATCCCCTTGCGGCTCTCGAGCAGTCCACCATGCTCGACGCGGGCCCGGATCCGAGGCGGCGTGCTCTCGACAACCTCCAGCACGAGAAGTCCTTCGTTCAACAGGATGCGCGCGCCGCGCCCAACGTCGGTGGCGAGTGCGTCGTACGTGACCGGGATGTCGTCGGGACCTGCAACGTCCTCGGGCGCGAGGCTCACCTCGTGCCCGGAGACGAGTGTGATCGGTTCGGCGAGCGTACCGACGCGGATCCTGGGACCGGTGAGATCGACGAGAACGGCCGCCGGCATGTCGAGACGGTCCGCTTCCTCGCGCAACCAACCCATCCACGTTGTCCGTTCTGTCCAGTTCCCGTGCGAGGTGTTGAATCGAGCCACGTCCATTCCGCTGGCGAGGAGCGCCGCGATTCCCTCGCGCGAGGCGGTGCTCGGACCCACGGTCGCCACGATCTTGGTCCGCCGATACGGACGGCTCACGCTCCCTCCAGCATTTGGACGACTCTGGGAAGCACCTCTCCCGCGCTACCGCGGCAGGCGACGTGCGCTCGCTCGGTGAGCTCCGTGGACGCTGGGTTGATCTCGACCACCACGGCCCCAGCGTCGCGGGCGATGCCGGGAAGCGCGGCCGCGGGGTAGACCAACCCCGAGGTACCCACCACGAGCATCACGTCGCACGCGGCGGCGGCGGCCCACGCTGCCGAGAGTGCTGCCTGTGGCAGCTCCTCTCCGAACCAGACGACGTCGGGGCGGGCCGGTGATCCGCATGCCGGACACGCTGGCGGCTCGACCTCGGCCTGCACCGACTCCGAGGGGACAGGGCTCGCGGGGATCGGATGTCCGCCGTCCAGGCACCGCAGCCGATCGAGCGCCCCGTGCAGCTCGATCACTCCCTCCGATCCGGCTCGACGGTGCAGACCGTCCACGTTCTGGGTCACGACCGTCAGCTCCCCGACTAAGCGCTCCAGTTGCACGACCGCCCGGTAGCCCGCGTGTAGTTGCGCCCGGTCAACGAGCGACCGGCGCCACGCATACCAGCCGAACACTCGGGCGGGAGCTCGGCGAAACGCCGCCTCGGTGGCGAGCTCAGCGGGATCGAACTGCGACCACAGACCGGTCTGCGCTTCTCGAAATGTGGGGATACCCGACTCGCGCGACATCCCGGCGCCAGTCGCCACAACCACCCGCCGGGCGGCCCGACACGCCGCGGCGATCTGCTCGAGCTGCTCGTCCACGTTTCCACATCCCGTCCACAACCAGTGATCCACATGACTGCTGAACGGTAACGGGATGGCTGATCGGAGCAACGACGGCGGACGGCAGTCCCTCAGCAGGTCTCGTCCCACTCCACAGCGTAGGCTCGATCGCAGCGCGGGCAGTGCATGTCACCTGGTTCCTCGGAGAGCCTGGTGCGATACGCGCAGATTGGGCAGACGGCATAGATCGGGCCGAGGTCCCGCTCGGTGCCCCGTTCGATGTTGGGGTCGGCGGGAGCCCGCACGACGATGCTCCACAACTCTGGGCGCTGTTCGCGGACTTGGACGAGGTCGCGGGGCACCGGGACGGTGCGCTTGCCCACGGCCAGCACGAGGAGCTGTGGGGTGCGATCGTTCGCCACGGGATACCAGGCGCCCCGTCGAAGGAGATGCGCGCCCTTGGGCAGTACGCGCGCCCAGGCGCGGGGCTCAGTCATGGCCCGGTCATGCTCTCGATCAACAGGTTTCGGACCAGTCGACGGAGAAACTCTGGCCGCAGGCGTCGCAGGTCATGGTCTCTGGCCGACCTCCCGGATCCTGTCGGTTCTTGCACTCGGGGCAGACGGCGTAGGTCGTGCGGAACTTGGGCCACGCGTCCGACCACGTGGGACGCATGACTCCGGACCGGACCACCACGCTCCATTCGGCGGGGCGCTCGACCCGTCGGCTCAACCGCATTCCGTCCACGCGAACTCGGTGGCCGTGCACGTCGAGCACGACCTTACCGTCCTCGCTTTCGTCGAGCACGGCATACCACGCGCCGCGGCGCATTTTCTCGACTCCCACCCCGCTCGAGCGGGCCCATCCGCGTTGCGACACCTCGCTCCTCACCGCCACAGACTGATGGCCCCAACGATACGCGGCCACTCACCGGCGGGCAAGCAACCCCACACCTGGCCGCGCGAGCGAGACGGTAACGTTGGAGGAAAGAAGCAACGCGCAGCCGTCAGCTTTGGAGATACGACTCGTCCCATGCGACGTCGAAAAGGCCGTTGCAGCGCTCGCACCGGAGCCTGGGTGGTTGGCCCAGGACCGATGCACGGGTCCGGCAATTGGGACACACGCCGTACTTCTGACCCCAGCTCGCGGGCACGCGGAGGGCGTCGGGAGGGACTGGCACGACGGTCCACCGCTGCGGCGGAGTCGGCACGATCTGCAGGTACGCGCGCGGCACGGCCAGCTCGCGGCGAGCGACATCGAGAACGGCTTCGACCGCAGCCAACCGGAGGACGCGATACCAGGCGCCTCGCCGCAGCTTGCAGGGTACGTCGGTTTGGAGCCGGGCGTACTGTGGATTCATCCGCACTCACTGTAGCCGCAGACGTGACATTTGGCGCAGCCTTCGGCGAACTCGAGCTGCGAGCCGCAGTCCGGACAGACGCCGATGAACTGCATCTCTTGCGCCGATCGCGCCTCGACGGTCAGCTCCTCACCCGTGGTGGTCGGCTCGACGCGCACCGACGACACGGTGTCGCGGAGCTGGGGGTGTTTCTCCAGGAGCTCCTGCTGGACGCCATGCTTTTCTTGCATCCATCGCTCGATGGCGATCCCGATCGCATCGGGGACCGACATGACCTTGCTGGGCCCGAGCCCCACTGCCCTGTCGGAGGAGATGCCACGGAGCTGCCGGTGGATCTCCGACAAGGGAATGCCCGACCGGAGGCCCAGCGAGATCAGCCGCCCGATGGCCTCGACGTCTGCCATGAGGGCCCCGCCGGCCTTGCCGAGGCTCATGAAGACCTCGAAGGGCTGCCCTTTGTCGTCTTGGGTGATGGTCACGTACATCGTGCCAAGGGGGGTCTCCACACGCCGTGTGTTTCCCCGCAGCAGCTCGGGGCGTGACCGCTTGGCGCGCCGCTGCAGGTTCTCGGCCTCGAGCTCGTGGAGCGCTCGCTTCGTTCGCGTCAGTTCGGCTTCGAGCTCCGCCACGGTCGCCTTCAGCTCCGTCACTTCGGCGGCCGCCGGATCGGCGGAGCGTTGGGCCTGCACCTTCTTCGCCGTCGCCCCGCTCGAGAGCACCTGGAAGTCGCGGCTCCCGTCGCGATAGACGGTGACGCCCTTGCACCCGAGCTCGTACGCCAGGTCGTAGATCTGGCGCACGTCGTCTTCCGTGGCGTCATGCGGGAAGTTGCAGGTCTTGCTGATCGCGCTGTCGGTGTGTTCTTGGAATGCGGCCTGCATGCGTATGTGCCACTCTGGCGTCACGTCGTGGGCCGTGACAAACACGCGTTGCCACCGAGCCGGCACCTCATCGAAACGGATGTGTCCGGACTCCGCGACGCGCTCGACGAGCGCCTCCGAATACCAGCCCTCGCGCTTCGCGATCGCAACGAACTGTTCGTTCACGTCCGGCATCAGCACGCCGGCCTGGTTCCGCATGAACGCGACCGCAAAGAGCGGCTCGATGCCGGAAGAGCAACCACCGATGATCGAGATCGTGCCGGTGGGCGCCACCGTCGTCAGGTTGCAGTTGCGGAGCCGCCGCATGGGCCGAACACGCTCGCCCGTCGCGTCGCGGGCGCATGTCGTGTCGGGCCCCCAAATGCTCTGTTCCCACTCGGGGAAGACGCCGCGGACAGATGCGAGTTGCTCTGAGGCGACCTTCGCCTCTTCGTCGACGAACTGAGCCAGCTGTCGCCCGAGGGCAACCCCCTCTTCCGAGTCGTACGGAACCCCCAGCTTGACGAGCAGGTCGGCCCACCCCATCACGCCAAGCCCGATGCGGCGAATCCGGTGCGCAAGATCGTGGATTTCGGGCAGCGGATAGCGATTGGCGTCGATCACGTTGTCGAGAAAGTGCGTGCAGAGGTGGACGGCGGCCCGCAGGGCCTCCCAATCCACCGCGCCATCGCGCGCGAACGCGCCGAGATTGATCGAACCCAGGTTGCAGACGTCGTAGGCAAGGAGCGGCTGCTCCCCGCACGGGTTCGTCGCCTCGTAGCTGCCGAGGTTGGGCACGGGGTTGTACTCGTTGGCCCGGTCGATGAAGAACACGCCAGGCTCGCCCGTCTTCCATGCCCCATGAACGATGGCGTTGAACACCTCGCGGGCGTCGAGCTGACCTGCGACCTGGTGCGTTCGCGGGTCGATGAGATCGTAGGGGTTCCCCACCGCCACCGCGGCCATGAAGGCGTCGGTGACGGCCACGGAGATGTTGAAGTTCGTGATCTTCGTGACGTCGTCCTTACAGGTGATGAATTCGAGGATATCCGGGTGGTCGACGCGGAGAATCCCCATGTTCGCGCCACGACGGGTACCCCCCTGCTTGACGACGTCGGTCGAGGCGTCGTAGAGCGACATGAAGGAAACGGGACCCGACGCCACTCCCATCGTCGAGCGCACGACATCGTTCCGGGGCCGGAGTCGGCTGAATGCGAACCCCGTGCCGCCCCCAGACTGGTGGACGAGCGCCATGGCTCGTAGCGTGTCGTAAATGCCGTGCCGCCCGTTCGATAGCGTGTCTTCGACAGGCAAGACGAAACAGGCCGAGAGCTGACCGAGAGGCCGGCCGGCGTTCATCAGAGTAGGCGAATTGGGCATCCAGATCCGCTTCGCCATGATCTCGAAGAACGCCTCGGCCACGGCTTCGACCGCCCCGTCGCTGGCCCCATAGGCTCGGTCTGGCTCGGCCATCGTCCGGGCGACCCGCCAAAACAGGTCTTCCGGCGTCTCGGCGGGCAGACCCTGGTCATCTTTGAGCAGGTAGCGGCGCTCGAGCACAGTGATGGCGTTGGCAGTGAGCTCCAACGGGCCTGGCTGACGGCTGGGTTCGGTCATGCGCTCGGATCTCGCAAATCAGTGAGGGTACGCGTAAACGCCGTGCTGGGGCGGTCTCGACGCGCCGCAAACATGCTGTCGATGCGGAGTCCGAAACTAGGAGCGCCAGGGTGCATCGACAAGACACCTAAAATATGGCGACAGGAGAGCCTTCTTCGGTATCCACATCACAAACCCTCACTGCGACGGTGTCGAGCGGATAATTGGAGGTAGTGAGCGACGGTCGCTCGCTGCCGTGCGCGAAGCGTCTCGCTCGCGGGACCCCGCACGCGAGCGGGCACGCCCAACGCCACCATCCCGGGCGGCACGACCATGCCCTCGGGGACGACAGCTCCCGCCCCGATGACCGAGCCAGGCCCCAGCCGCACGCCGTTCAAGAGCACGGCACCCATCCCGACCAAGCAGTCGTCTTCGACGGTGCATCCGTGGAGGATCGCCCGGTGGCCCACCCCAACCCGCGCACCGATCGAGCACGGCACGCCCTCGTCTACATGGACGATCGTCCCGTCCTGGATGTTGGTCGCCGTCCCCACCACGATCCGGTCCATGTCCCCCCGGAGCACGGCACCATACCAGACCGAGGCATCGGGCCCGAGTAGCACGTCCCCGACCACGACCGCCCCCGGGGCGACGAAGGCGCTCGGATCGATCGTCGGCAACGTGGGTCAGGGCTGGGGTGCCGGCTCGATGGCGATGTCGACCCACGCTTCCACCGGCACGCCGCGGCGTCGCGCGGGCGCCCAGGTGAGGCGCCAGGCGTAGGTGAATGCGGCTTGTGTGAAGGTCGAATCGCTCGAGGGCACCTTCTCTTTGAGCTGCACCGTCCGCCCCTCGGGCGAAACGAGCACCCAGAGAACCACGGGGCCCGGCTGACCAGTGACGCCTGCCGGGAGTGGGATTCGCAACACCTGTTTCGGTCGGGGCAGCACGTCATAGCACCGTGTGCCACGATTATAGAGCGCGAGATCTTCGATCAGCTCAGAGCAAGGGGGGAGCTCGGGGAGGAGCGGCACGGCAAACAGGCTCTCGGCACCGGCAGTCACCACCGCGCGGAAGACCGCGGGCTCGTATCCCAATGCCGTGATCCGCACGTCGTACTCACCGGGCGGGAGATCGTGCCGGCGTCCCTCCATCAGGCGGCCCTCGATCATGACCTGGGCCTCGGGAGGGGGACCGGACAGCACGATGGTGCCCGTCTCGAGCGGCGCCGTGGCCCCCGAATCACCTCCGGCGGGTGCCGGCACGGCGGGTGCCTGCGCGCCCTGCACGACCGTGTCGCTGCCGGACGTGCCCCCGCCGCGCCCGAGCTGGGGAAGGAGCAACCCCTGTCGATGGAGCCACCAGCCCCCCCCGCCAGCCACACCGATAATGATCATGAAGAAGAACACCAGGCCACCGGCGAGTGAGCGACGCTCCTCCCGACGGGGCTCTGGCCGCTCGGTCGGCCGGGGCATGGGGGTCGTGGGCGTGTCGGGGAACGCCACCGGTGTTTCGATGCGCGCGGTGGGCGCGCTGGCAGTCCCGACGAGGCCGCTCGAGCGCCGCCGATCGCCCAGGCCGAGCGCCGCGAGGACGTCCGCGCCCGTCTGGAGGCGGGCAGCGGGATCCTTGGCGAGCATTCTCCGCAGCACGCCGAAGAGCGCCTCGTGCTCCGGGGTCGGGAGCGGTGGCGGGGGCGGCGGTTCGCTGATGTGCTTGAACCCGATTTGGAAGGCATCCTCGCCGTCGAACGGGACGGACCCGGCCAGCGCTTGGTAGCCCACGACTCCCAGCGAGTAGATGTCGCTGCGGCCGTCGATCGCCTGCGCCCGGACCTGTTCTGGACTCATGTAGTGCGGCGTGCCGATCGACATCCCGGTTCCGGTCAGCCGGGTTCCAGTGGCCGCCTTCGCAATACCGAAATCGGTCACGACGCAATGGCCGATCTCGTCGAACATGATGTTGTCCGGCTTGATGTCGCGATGCACGATGCCGTGCTCGTGAGCGTGGTCGAGCGCCTCCGCGACGTCGCCGAGTAGCGGGATGATCTCGCCCGGGGGGAGTCGGCCCCGGGCCTGCAGGAGCGAGCCGAGCGAGCCTCCCCGGACGAATTTCATCACGAAGAAGATGACCTTCCCCATCCGGCCGACTCTGTAGATCGGGATGATTCGCGGGTGCGCGAGCTTGGCGGCGGTCCGGGCTTCGCGCTGGAAGCGCTCGACCAGCTCAGTGTCGAAGGTGAGCGACATCGGCAGCACCTTGATTGCCACGTCGCGGTCCAGCTGGTGCTCTTTGGCCTGGTAGACGATGGCCATCCCGCCCCGGCCGAGCTCCCGCACCACTTCGTATTCCGCCGCTAGCGCCTCGCGCACCAGTGCGGCCTCGTTCGCCTCTTGCGAACGCAGCGCCGTGAGCCCGTCTGACGGGGTGAGATCTTCGCCGCACCCGTTACAAAACCGGGCGCCTTCCGCGTTTTCCGTGCCGCAGCTCGTGCAATTCATCCGCGCCAACGCTCCCGAGCGCTCCAACTTAGGGTCGGGCCCGGTCGGCGGGCAAGAAAATCGTGGCTCAGAAGTCGGTGCCGAGGGCGAAGTAGACGCTGGCTCGCCCCGCGGCGACCGACGATGTTTCCCGGAGCGCCACCGCGACGCCGATTCGGAGGCGAAGCGCCAGGTCGTACACGACGGTGCCGTCGGTCCACACCTCGACGCCCGTGCTGGCCAGGGGGGCCCCCAGCGCGGGCTCGTCAGCGTCCCAGGCTTCGCCGAGATCTCCGAAGAGAGCCCCCGATATCCTCGTCAGCCCGAGCGGAAGGCTCCCAGCGTTGTGCCCCACATAGATCAACGGGGCGCGATACTCGACGCTGGCGCTCACCGCCCGCGTACCGACGAGCGCGGCGGCAGGGTACCCCCGCACCGGAAAGCTGCGACGCCTCCCCAGGCTCACGCCTGGCGCAAGCGGGAGTGTGCCGCTCGAGACCCCACCAGCCTCGAACACGGGCGGACTCGGCCCTCCCGTGATGCCGGCTGCCGCACGCACCGCGAAGACGTGCCCGGGCCAAAGGCTCGGCAGGAAGATGGCCCCGCGGGCTCGCCACTCGTTCGACCACCCGGCACTTTGTAGCCGCTCTCGCCGTCGGTAGGCCGCCACCAGCTCGAAGCCGCGCTCCCGCGAGATCGCGAGCGATGGGGTGACCGTGCGCGACGCGCCCAGGGTCACCGATCCCCCTACGAAAGAGCGCGCCGCGACGACGGCCGGATCGAGCGCATCCTGCTCGTATTCGGCTGCCGCGCGCAGCGAGAGCGCCCAACGCCACCGACGCCAATGCCATGTGGCCCCGAGCGAGGCGTCACGCTCGCGCAGTCCGTACCGGACCTGCGTCTGTGTGTCGAGGAGCGTCGACCATGACTGCACGAGTCCGATGTCGAACACCGGCCGGCCGAGACGCGCGTAGCGAACCCCCAGCACGCCCATCCACCGGCCTCGGTCGAAATCGACCGCCACCCCCAGCGTGTACGCCGTCCTCCCCAGGACGTCGGTGGCAGAGGTCAGAGCGCCCAGAAAGGTCCCGGCATCTCCGAGGGAGCCGTAGGGGAGCCAGTATCTCGGCAGGAGGGTTGCCCAGGGGCGATACGGGCTCTCGCGCCACGTGACCTCCGGTGCCGTCTCTGGCACGGCGCGCGCGCGTTCGTCAGCGGCAAGCGGGGCCTCCCGGGGCTGCTCCGCGACGAGCGCCCGCCCGCGCCCCTCGACGGTCTCGTAGAGCACCCTGCCGGCGGCGTCGAGTGCGCCCTCGCGTGCGCCGTTCGGATGGTCGGTGAGGCGGGCGACGGTCTCGGACGTCGGGTCCCAGCGATAGACCTGGGGAAGCCCTGTCCGGTCGGAGGTGTACAGCAGGCCCCCACTGCGGTCCCACACCGGAGCCTCCTCCACGGCGGCATCGTGCGTCACGCGGCGGACGCTGGCCGGGCGCTCCGCCTCCCACACGACGAGATCCCAGCTGCCCTCGCGGTGTCGGATCCCTGCCAGCAGGCGTCCGTCGTGCGACGGCACGACCTTGGCCCACGCCGTCGACGAGTCTGGAACGGTGACGGCCGTGAGTCGCCCGTCCGCCGCCACCCACACTGGCGCCCGAGCAGCGGGCTCGCGTTGGATGGCCACCACCTTGCCCCCACCTGCAGCCGGCGCGGTGAGCCGCGCGCCGTGGCTGAACCGGCGCCACGCTCCGCCCGGAGTCCATGCATAGAGGTCGTCACGGAGCTGGTAGAGTCCACGCCAGTCGAGCTGCGTCACGAGGAGCGTGTCCCCGTGCCACGCCAGCTCGACATTCCCGTTGACGAGGTGCGAAGCGATTCGCTGACCGCTGCCGAGGTCGAGTATGATGAGTCGCCTGGGCGTGGTCCCGTCGTCGTGCACGTAGGCCAGGCGGCGACCGTCCGCCGACGCGGCGAGTCCGAGCGGAGTGAGGAGGTCGCGAGCGAGCACGCGTCGGCTGCCGGTCGGCTCGGGGTCGTCTCGGAGGGGCGCGAGCCCGCCTCGCCACGCGGGCGCGAGATCGTCGCCCGTCGCGCGGACGAGCGGCCGCCCCACCCGAACTGGAATCCACTGGCCGGCGGTCCCTTCGACGAACGCGCCAATCGACGTCGAGCCGTGCGCTCTAGCGAGCCGGTCGAAGAACTGACCGCCGTAGGCATACGCCGCGTTCCCGCCCGGCCACCGTATGTCGACGGCAGTCGCATCGTGCGGCGGGCGAGCGTGGCCCTCGAGGAGCTCACCACGCATCAGCTGCCGGTGGAAGCTCGAGCGGATGCGCCCGGCAGAGGTGTACCGGGACTCGTAGTACGTCGCCAAGCCCTCGACCACCCAGGACGGCTGGTAGGCGTTGGGGAACGACCCGGGTACCCGGCCAAAGACGGTCTGAATGACCCCCCAGGGCCCGCGCGCTCGATCGAGGTGGAAGACGTGAGTGAGCTCATGCACGATCACGAGCCGCAGCCAGTCGTCGAAGTCCGCGATCCCATCGCGGGTCGGAGGCGGCAGGAAGACGGTGATGCGGTTCGAGGGAACCACGGTCGCAAAGGCGTTCGCCAGGTCGACGTCGTCGGCCAGCACCATGTCGATGGTGCCGCGTGGTGCCGCGAGGTCTTGGTGGAGGCGGTCGTAGGCCCGCTCGGCTTCTCGCGCCGCAGCCGTGGCGGTCGCATGATGCTCGGCACGGAAGTGGATGCGGAAGTGTGGGGTCGTCAGCGTGCGATAGCTTCCGGACGGATCGACCTGCGCCGCCAGTGAGGTGGCGGTCACGGCAAGCAACGCGACGCCGAATCTCACGGGTCCGTCGCTCGTCGGGCGAAAAAGACCTCGAGCCCGTCGACGATGGCTTGTGCGTACCGTCGACGACCTTCTTCGGTGGCGAGCCACCCGTCGTGCTCGGGCATCATCTGGAAGAGACCCTCGACGAGAATCGCAGGGAGCCACGTGGGCCGGGCGAGCGCGAGATCGCCCCGGCCCACGCCGAGGTCGCGCGTGCCGAAGGCCGCAGCGATCGCGCGGTTCACCGCGCGCGCCAGCGGAAGGCTCCTGGGGTGGAAGTAGTAGGTGCTCGTCCCATGGTTCTCGAACGGGTTGATTCCGTCCGGGAGGCCGTTGGTGTGAATCGAGACGAGCACGTCCGCCCCGCCGCGCTGGGCCATGTTGACGCGAGCGGTCAGGGAGACGGCCGTGTCGGCATCGCGGGTCAGCGAGACGCGAGCGCCTCGCTCCTCAAGGAGCTGCCGTGCGAGACGAGCGACGGCGAGTGTTACCTCGGGCTCACGCTGTCCGGACGGACCGGTCGAGCCTCCAGGCGGGTGTCCAGGATCGAGCAGCACGGTTCGGCCCCGAAGCGGGTGCTCGATGTCGATGACTGGCGGCCGCCGAATCGCGACGAGGAGATCGCGGCCCTGCCAGCGCGCCGAGTACCCCCAGACTGCCGCGTCGAGCTGCACTGCAATCGTCACCTCGTCTTGCGCACGCTGATCCCACGACAGGGCCCGCACGGGCGAATCCGTTTCGCCGTACTGCACCCAGTCGATATCGGCGCGCGCACCATAGAGCGTGACCGACACCGACCGTTCGTGCTCGTCGATCCGGAACGGCACTCGGCCGGAAAGGGCGACGCGCAGCACGACGCGATCGGCCAGCGGGACGAGTCGGAGCGCCCCAGCCACGGCAGCCGGCATCGGGGTGCCCCGAGGAAGCCGCCGAGCGTCCCCGCTGTCGATCCACGCGACGGTAGCCCGGGAAAGAGCCAGGCGGAGCAGCCCGTTCCAGTGCCCAGTCACGAGTGCCGGCGTGCCTGTCGGGAAGAACCAATGGTACGTCCCGCCTGGCAGTGCCCGTCCCACGGTCAGGGAATCAGTGTCACCGAGGCCAGCCGTATCGTCGTTCACGACAATCACGAGCGTGGACTCGTCCGAGAACGGCTCGATCACGAGCGGCCACGGTCGTCGGAGCGTGTCGTGAGCCGTGGCCACCTCGACGATCGGGCCGCTGTCGGCGGCTGCGACGCGAGCCGCTTGTGTCCACCCGACGAAGCGGTCGGCGCTTGCGAAGCGCGATGCGTCATTGGTGTCGGTGCTAAAAGCCCGGACGCCCCACGACGGCTCATCAGGCAACGTGTCGGGGACCAGCGTGACGGTGTCTTCCGGGGCGAGGAGCATGTGGACCGTCGCGCCCGGTGTCGCGCGCACGCGAACTCGAACGCGTTCGTCCGGCGGGAGGGCAACGCGACCACGAGGAACGAAGCTCGTGCTGTCGAGCCACGCACATGCCGCGCAGGGCCGCCGGTTGCCGGCGAGCGGGAACTCGACGGTGTCGGCGAGCGTGTCCTCGTCCGCCCACGCGTGGAGGGCGAAGCTGGCAACCGAGTCGTCTGGGAGCGGGAGCCAAGCAAGCCACGACCCGTTCGCGAGCACCGGGACCTCGACGCCGTTCACTCGAAGGCTGGCGTTGCCGCGCCCCACCGTCCCATAGAGGAACGTCGAATCGCGCGCCGCGATGACCGCGTCCGGCTCCGGGTAGACCACTCGCAGCTCGAGTGGACCCTCCTTCGAGGGCACCGCGAGGGCGGGCGGATCGGGAGCGGGCGGCTCGGCCGGACGGCTCGCCCAGAAGCAGCCGGCGAGCAGCACGACGGCCGTGGCGAGAGCGGGGAACCGAGAGCGGTCCATCGGCCCCCAACCTACACAAACTCTTGAAGCAGCGTCAATTTACAGTATCTTGGCTCGTCCACTGAAGACCCCCTTTGGAGACCTCCCTTCGTGGTTGATTGCCCTCACTGCGGCCGCCAAAACGAGCCCAGTTCGCGGTTCTGCATGGACTGCGGCCGGACCTTGAAGAGCGGTTCGGCTGCGGTGATGCGTGCGCAGTCGGGGAGCGCCGGCGGCGCGGAGCGCTCGCCCCCGGTGCCTGGGCCGGCGAAGGTGCCGCACACGCGTGTCTCGGACGCTAGGAGTTGCGGGGCGTGCGGCGGAGTGGTGCAGTCTGGGCACGCCTTCTGCCCGCATTGCGGCGCGAGGGCTTCCGTCGCCGTGCAAGGACCCGTGTGCCCGAGCTGCGGTGCTGCGGCGCCTCAGGGTCTCAAGTTCTGTGGCCAGTGCGGCTCGTCACTCGCCGGGGAGGAGCAACCGGGCCGCACCTCCGCCATAACGGCCCGCCGCGTCGACGAGCGGGCGGTGTTGATCCTGCTCGACGAATCGGGAGTGGAGAAGAGCCGGCATCCCCTCGCCGGCGAGGAGACAACGGTCGGCCGACAGGCCGCGGCCGACATCCGATTCGTCGACGACTTGTATCTCTCCCCAATCCACGCGCTCTTCACGCGGCACGGGGCTCAGCTCGCCGTGCGCGACCTCGGGAGTCGCAACGGGACGTGGGTATTCCTCGCCGAACCGCATCGGCTCTCCGACGGTGACTTGCTCCTCGTCGGGTCTCAGGTGCTCCGTTTCCGAAGGCTTGGCTACCCCGGCCCTCACCCTCCCGAAGCGGATGCCACGCGGCGAATGGGCAGCCTCGTGCCCGCTGCCGACATCGCCACGCTCACCCAGCTCCGCGGCGATGGCAGCCCGCGCGACGTCGTGCACCTCTCGCCTGGCAGAGACGTGCTCATCGGGAGAGACGAGGGGGACTGGACGTTCCCCTACGATCCATCGATGAGTGGGAAGCACGCCTTGATCCGATCCGAGGACGCCGACTTCGTTGCGCTCGATCAGGGTAGCCGCAACGGGATCGCCCTCGCCGTGCGCGGCGAGGCGATGCTGATCTCAGGCTCGCGCGTGCTCCTCGGGGACGCCCTGTTCAGGGTGGAGCTGCCGTGAAGGTCTGCCCGGTCTGCGAGACCGAATACGCCGACGACATCAAGTTCTGCCCCGCCGACGGGCAAACGCTCCGCAGCTCCTCATCGCCAGAGACCCTCGTTGGGCAGGTGATCGCCGATGCCTACTACGTCCAGCGGAAGCTCGGCGAGGGTGGAATGGGTGAGGTCTATCTCGCCGAGCATGTCAAGATGGGCCGCAAGAGCGCCATCAAGGTGATGAGCGCCTCGATGGCGCACGATCCCGATGCCGTGGCGCGTTTCAATCGCGAGGCGAAGAACGCGAG
>JBDHCY010000005.1:0-38344 GCA_039591795.1 Gemmatimonadota bacterium
GATCCTTCCGCACTCAACGGGTCCCGCCCGCCGTCGCGAACCCCGTGCGTGGCTGCGGCTCCCAGCCTTCCTCGTCGCGGCAAGTGTCGTATGGGCCTGCGGCAGTGACGAGGCCGGCCCCGGTCCCATCGTGCCCCAGACGGTCGCGATCTTCGCCGGCAACAGCCAGTCGGGACCGGCCGGCGATGTCGTCTCCGAGGATTTCACCGTCCGCGTGCTCGGGAGTGACGACCAACCGTTCGCCGGGACGACCGTGACCTGGGCCGTGGCATCTGGTGGGGGCTCCATCACCCCCAGCACCGCAGTGACCGACGCTTCGGGGCTCGCCAGCGCCCGCCTCACCCTCGGGAGCGCGCCAGGAGCCAACACGGCAACGGCCAGCGTGTCGGGCACCACCAGCGCGACGTTCACGGCGACCGCGGTCGACCCGTGTGACTTCGCCCGCTCCCATGCTGTGGGAGACACGTACATGGGGAGCCTGCGCTTCCCGGACTGCACTCTCTCTGACAACACGTTCATCGATTTCTACGGCCTCGATCTCGCATCCCAACAGGCCGTCGAGATCACGCTCACCTCTGCGGCGTTCAACGCGTTCATCTTTCTGCTCAACGACGTCGAGACGATCGCGGCCGACGACGACGGCCTCGGCGTCGGGACCGACTCCCGTCTCGCCGCGATCCTCCCGACGGGCTCCTTTGCGATCGGAGCGAACTCGTTCGTGCCGGGAACGGGCAGCTACACGCTCTCGACCGCCGCGATCGGCGAGGACGTGACCGACTGCGAGTTCGTCTGGGTGACGGGCGGGGTCAACACGGCACAGCAGGTGACGGCCACGGACTGCGTGGTCACGACCGACCTGTACGCCGACGTCTTTCCGATCTTCCTCCGCGCCGGTTTTGCCATGGCCGCCGTGCAACGCTCCACCGCGCTTGATGCCTTCCTCGAGCTTTTCGATGCCTCCACAGGGGCACTGCTCGCGAGCGACGACAATGGCGGTGGCGGGACCGATGCCGAGATCGTGTGGGTGGCCGGATCGAACATCGTCGTTTTGATCAGCGCCTCCACGGCGGCCGCCCTAGAGAGCGGTGCCTACACGCTGTCCGTCGTGGTCGCTCCTCCGCAGCAGGCGCTGGCATCGCCGGGAGCCGGAGCGGGTTCGCGCGTCTCCCACATCACACGACGGCCGGCAGCCGCGATCGCGCCGCCGCGCACCTGGAGCCGCCCCCGCGACTGACCCCGCTCGCTCTCCCCCTCTCCGCGATGCGGAGAGGGGGCCAGGGGGTGAGGCCAACCCCACGAAGAGCTCCACCCGACGAGGGGGTGAGGCCAACTCCACGAAGGGGCTTCTCCCGGCGCTCGGGGGACCGCCCCTCCCCCTAGCCGCAGGGCCGACAGCCCCGTATCGTCGCTCGCTCGGAGGGGAGGGCCCGCTCGCACCATTGCGGAGCCGGGGCCTCGCCCGACTCAGTCCGAGGAGGCACCGATGGTTGACTTGACCGCATTGTGGCTCCCAATCGTCCTGTCGGCGGTAGTCGTCTTTCTCGCCAGCTCAGTCATGCACATGGTGCTGACGTACCACCGCAGCGACTACAAGAAACTGCCGGACGAGGCGCAGCTCCTCGAGGCCCTGCGCACCCACGGGGTGACGCCGGGGAGTTACTGGTTTCCGCACGCCGCGAGCCCCGCGGAGATGAAGGCTCCGGAGGTCCAGGAGAAGTTCCAGCGCGGTCCGGTCGGCTTGCTCACCGTGATGCAGAACGGCCCACCCGTGATGGGGAAGCACCTTGCCCAGTGGTTCGCCTACTGCGTGGTCGTCGGCATCTTCGTCGCCTACCTCACCGGACGTACCGTCGACGCCGGTGTGGCCTACCTCGGCGTCTTCCGCGTTGCGGGCACCGTGGCGTTTCTCGGGTACGGTCTCGCGCTGGCGCAGGCGTCGATCTGGAAGGGCCAGGAGTGGCGCACGACGCTCAAGGAGTTCTTCGATGCGCTCGTATACGGGCTGCTGACGGCGGGTGTGTTCGGCTGGCTGTGGCCCTAGTGCCCGCATAGCCGAATCGGGCGCGCCGATCGTCTTTGACGGGGGTAGCCTACGCAGGAGATCGCTGAGACTCGAGACGTCCCTCGAGCTCTGCGTCCATCCGTAACAGGCCGGCGACGAACGCTTCGACGTTCCCGCCCCCGGCGGCGAACAGGTTCCGGACCGCGCCGGTGTCGAGCTGCATGCGCCGCCCGTGGAGCTCGAGCGTGACCCCTGGGCCGGCAGTGACCTCACCGATCTCCTGCGGTTCCCAACCCACGGCGCGTGCCTGCTGAATGGGCGCCGCCCGCCGTCGATGCGGGACGGTGAACAGGAGCTCGTACTCGCCGTGCGGACCGGCGAGCATCGTCCAGGGTGGAAGACCGGCGGCCTGAGCCGCACCGAGCGCGCGTGCATCGAGCACACACTCTATCGGTGAGGTCAATCGAAACCCGACGGCGTTCTGCCGCATCAGTTCGTCGAGCGCGGCGATGAGTCCATCGCTGGTGTCGATGCAGCATCCCGCGAGAGCCCGCAGCGACCGTCCCTCCATCAACCGGGCCACCGGCAGAAACGCGTGCTCACTCATCTGTTCCACCGCACTCAGCAGGCGCCGAAGCGCAAATGCACTGCCCAACCCCATGGGACCCGACACGAAGAGCCGGTCGCCGACGCCGCACCCTTGCCTGGTGAGCACGGCACCTTCCGAGATGACGCCGACGGCAGTGGCCACTGTTTGCAGGCGCTCTCCGTGGTTGGTATCGCCACCCAGGACGGGGATCTGCTGCACCCGGGCAGCGTCTCCAATCCCTCGTGCGAGTCCGGTTGGCAGCGCGTCGTCGGCGCCAACGGGGAGCGTGACGCTCACGAGGAGCCCCAAGGGCTCCGCACCGACGGCGGCGAGGTCGCTCGCGCTCGCCGTCACCGTCATCCAGCCGATCTCGTACGGATCGTCGTAGAGGCCCGAGGCGACTTCCTCCACGACGCCGTCCGTGGTGAGCGCCAGCACCGGGCCGCCGGGGAGGCGAATCAGCTCGGCGTCACTCTCGTGCGGCCCGTTGAGCTGCAGGGGGGACCGCGGAAGCCCGGCGATCAGCCGATCGATCAGGGCGTGCTCGATGAGATCCCGACTCATGCGCACACCTCGATTCGGTGCGGCGCCACGCTGAACACCGCGCGCCGCGCGACGACGACTTCGCCGTCTGCTTCGACCGGGAAAGGAGCGCGGCCGGCAACGCTCACCTGGTGTACCGACCGCGACCACGTGCCCGGCTGGCCGGTGAATCGCCCGCGCGCGAGCCCGCTCAGAATCCCGCAGAGCCTTGGCAGCGAGACGTCGTTCACGACATGCAGGTGGAGCTCGCCGCTGGCGAGCTCGTATGGTGAGTCGTAGTGCAGCACACCCGCCACGTGCGGGTTCTTCACGACGCTCACGTTCCGCGCACGAACCCACGTGGCCGGCTCATCCTCGAACGCGAGGCGCAACTCGCGCGCTCGCCCTCGCAAGATCCCGCGACACGCGGCCCATGCCATGGCAGCCGGCGGGAGTCTTCGTTTCAGCCGGCGGAATGCACCGCCCTGATCGTTGAACAGCGCGTTCGCGTCCGCCGTAATCCCAACGCTCGCGTTGGCGAGCCACACACGCCGCCCGACGTTGCCGTCCACGAGGGTGTAGTCCAACAGTCCGACGTCGCGAAGACCTGAGCCGACTACGTCGAGTCGATAGGGTGTACCGTCGAGCACCCGATCGAGTCGGAACGGTTTGTGGAAATCGTTGCTGGAGCCGAGCCCGATCGCGCCAAGGACGAGGTCGTGACGCTGTCTCGTCGGAGTGAGGTCGTAGAGGAGCGATGCAATGAGACTGACAGTGCCGTCGCCACCGGCAGCGACGAAGACGCGCTCCCCCCGAGCGACCGCGGCGAGGACGGCGCACACGACGGTCTCGCGACTCTCGGGGACGACAAGATCGAACGGACCCGCGATCCCTCGCACTCGCGATTCGATGCCGCGCCACCGATGGAGAGACTTCCCTCCACCCGCCCTGGGGTTCAGGACGACGAGCATCACATCTCCTAGACCTGGCTGAGCGCCGGCCGGCGCTGCATCAGGAGGGTGAAGGCGAGGTACGAAACCACGAGGGCCAGAGCCCACCCCGGTCGGTGCAGGGCGGCGATGCCAGAGAGCAGGAGCACGTACGCGTGCACCACGGCGACGATCGCCCGATGGGCACCGGCTTCCTCATGCACCCGGGCCAGCCGCGCTTGCCCCACAACTGTCGCAACGATGCCCGCCGCCACGAAGCCGAGCCACGGCCCGAGCGTCGGGATCGCTTCGACCGCCGTGACCGCCACCAACACGCCGAGCAACGCGACCAACGCGAAGCCGTGGCTGACCACCGTCGTGGCACGCCATCCGAACACGACCGGGAAGGTTCGGTAGCCCGTTGCGCGGTCGGCGGAGAGGTCTTTCAGGTACCCCGTGAGAACGAAGTTCGCGTAGCCGAAGAAGGTGACCACCAACGCGCCCAGCGTGCCGGTGGTCCACGCGAGGCGCGTGTTCGCGGCACCCGCTCCCGACACGTAACCGATCAGCAGCAATACGACGACGATACCGGCATTCCAAGGTGGCCCGCCCCACCAGCGTCGCTTGAACCACGTGTAGGTCGCGAGGCCCAGCACCGCGAGCGGGGCGAGCGCCGCATTGACGCGATGGTAGGAGAGGACCACCGCGCCGCACGCCAAGAGCGCAGCGACACTCAACAGCAGCACGTCACGTCGCCGCAGCGTCCCCACCACGAGTGGCCGATATGGCGCCGACAGCGTGTCGGTGTCGAGCTGGAAACAGTCCGTGAGCGCCTGGCCGAACCCGTACGACACGAAGAAGACGAGCCCCAGCGCGATGGCATCCGACGTGGGCGCTCCCGGCGCCAGCGACAGCCCCACGGCCCCTGTCACGCCCGAGACGAACAGGAGGTACGGCCGCATCGTGTCGACGTAGGCGCGAGCAAACGCGAAGCTCCAAAGCGGGGCGGGTGCCGTCGCCGTCATGGCTGCACCTCGTCGGGGCCCCATCCGGTGGCGGTGGCCATCTGAGTCAGGTATGCCAGTCGGCGGCGCTCGCCCTCCCAGCGGAGTGCGGGATAGAGGAAGCTGAGGAGCGCCGGGCGCGCACCGAGGGCTCTCGCGACCCTCCCGCGGAGCCGGGGCACCAGCACCTCGGCCCGGGGTCGGCGCAGCGTTGTCACGATGGCGCGGGCGACGGCATCGGGTCGGAGCGGCGCGCTCGTGAAGGAGAGCGGCGACCCTTCGCCCACAGCTTCCGACCTGAGCTGCGCCGTATCGACCGAGTCCGGACACACGACCGACACGGCGACGCCGGTTCCGCGCAACTCGAGCCCCAGTGCCAACCCGAGGCCACGAACGGCGAACTTGGTCGCGCCGTAGACCGCGCCATAGGGCATCGGAACGATTCCGCCGAGCGAGGCCACGAGCACGAGATGGCCCGCACCTTCCTCTCGGAACACCGGCAAGAAGGTGCGTGCGACGTGCACCGATCCCAACAGGTTGACCTCGACTTGGCGACGCGCGTCTTCTTCGGTCGTGTCCTCCAAGGCACCCGGACTGATCACACCGGCGCAATTCACGACCGCGCCCACGTGGCCGAGCGTCTCCAGCGCACGGGCTGCGAGCCGCCGCACCGAGTCCACTCGGGCGACGTCCACGACCGCGGTCTCCACGCTCGTGCCGGCTCGCAACAGATGATCGCGCTGCCGCTCGAGTGCCGCCGGGCGTACATCGGCCAGCAGGACGCGTGCGCCGGCGCGGGCGACCGACCCGGCGGTCGTCGCGCCGATCCCGCTCGCCGCGCCGGTCACCACGACGGTTCGGCCGGTCAAGCCGCGCCGCTTCACCGTCGCCTCCACATTCGCCAACCGGCGGCGAGCCCGAGCGCGCCGCCAATCACGCACAGCGCATTGATCGAGAGTTCGACAAGCGCGACGCCTTCGGGCGGGCTGTAGTCGCCCCGCATCGCATAGAACGTGGCGTCGACCATACCGAGGTAGAGGCTCATCGACGCCGCAGCGACGAGCAGGAACGGTCCCCCCACGCTCCCCCGCCAGAACGCCACCCCCGCGGCGAATAGCGTCAACGCGAACACGCCGTCTGCCAAGGGGAACGCCGCCTCGTAGGCTACGACCTCTCCGGCGAGGGCGCTGCCGGCGGCGAAGTAGACGATCCAGTAGAGCACGACGAGCGACCCGCCGAGGAGCGCGGCCCATGCCAGCAAGCGTCGTTCGCTGCGCGGCCTGGCCCGGCCGGGCCAGATCACGAGATGGTGTGGATACGCCGTCATTGAGCACCTCCGAAGTCCTGGCGACACGATGCCCACCGGTGGTCAAGGCGGCGTCAAGCGCGATCGCTTGACGCCCACTTGAGGCCCCCGGGTTTCCGTTGGCCAGGAACTCCCAGCGAGGGACACCATGCGTATCGCAGGCAAGCGGATCCTGATCACCGGGGCGTCGTCCGGCATCGGCCGGGCGACTGCGCTGGCTCTGAGCGACCGGGGGGCGGCCCTGGCACTCGCGGCGCGGCGGCGCGACCGCCTTCAGGCCGTGGCGGCGCAGATCGCGGCGGCGCACCCCGGCAGCGCGCGTCCCGTCGTGGTGCCGTGCGACGTGACCGACGCCGATCAGGTGTGCGGCGCCGTGGAAGCGGCCGCGGCGCAGTTGGGAGGGCTCGACGTCCTCATCAACAATGCGGGCGTGAGCGTCTACGGCTCGGCGAGTCGAACGACCGTACGAGACTACCGTGACGTCTTCGAGGTGAACTTCTTCGGGCCGCTTCTCGGAATGCGGGCGGCGTTCCCGCATCTCGCTTCAGGCGGCGTGATCGTGAACGTCGTGTCGGCGGCGGGACTGCGCGGCGTGCCCTACCTCGCGGCCTACTCCGCGAGCAAGGCGGCGCTCGCCGCACTGGGGCAGAGCCTCCGCGCAGAAATGGCGGCCGACGGGGTCCGTGTCGTCAACCTGTATCCGGGATACACGGATACGCCGATCTTCCGCCACGAGCGACACGTCGGGGGCGCAAGACGACCGGCGGGCCCCTACCCACCACCCACCCGAGTCGCGCGCGCCATCGTTCGCTCGCTCGAGCGCGGACGGCAGGAGGTCTTCGTATCGCCAGAGTCGCGCAGCCTCGCGCTGCTGCGCCACCTCCCGACCGCGGCGGACCAGGTCATGGGGTGGATCGCCCTTCGGCTCCGCGATCGGGCGGTGGCACATGCCTAGGCCCAAGCTCCAGATCGTCGTGTTGTTCCAGAACCTGGGGGAACGACACGCGTACTACGCGCGCTGCCCGTCGCCGCCGGTCTCGGGAATGCTGCTCGCCGCCCTGACGCCGGAGTTGGTCGACGTGGAGCTCCTCCACGAGATGGTGCGGCCGATCGATTACGAGACCGACGCAGACTACGTGGCGTTGAGCTTCATGGACTTCTGTGCGCGACACGCGTTTCGAGTGGCCGCCCGTCTTCGTGCACGAGGGAAGGTCGTGGTGGCGGGGGGACGCTACCCATCGACGTTCCCCGAAGCCTGCCTCCCGCATTTCGACGCCGTCGTGGCCGGTGAAGCCGAGCGAGTGTGGCCGCAGGTAGTCGAGGATCTCGTCACCGGGCGGTTACGGCGACTGTACCGCGCGCCGCTGGGGCCATCGTTGGAGGGGATTCCACCGCCGCGGTACGACCTGGCAGAGCCAAGCTTCGCGGCGCCGGTCATCACCGAGGCGACTCGGGGGTGTCCTTTTCGCTGTACCTACTGCGCGCTCAACATCCGACCGACGGCGCACCGCTGCCGGCCGATCGACGACGTGCTCCGAGACCTCACGGCCACCGCTCGGCTCCCGGTCCACAAGCGAAAACTCGCCATGTTGTGCGACAACAACCTGGGGGGAGACCGGCAGTACGCGAAGGATCTCTTGAGGGAGATCGCGAAGCTCGACCTCTGGGCGCTGGGGGCGCAGTTCACCTTCGACTGTCTCAAAGACGACGAGTTCCTCGATCTGTTCGCGGAGGCCCGGGGCACGATGGCCTTCATCGGGCTCGAGTCGATGAACCAGCCAAGCCTCGCAGCCGTGAAGAAACGGCAGAACCGGGTGCGCGAATACCGGTACATGTTCGACAAACTGAAGGAGCGGGGGATCATCACGTTCACGGGCATCATGTTCGCACTAGCCGAGGACACGCCGGCGTACTACCGAGACCTGCCGGCCAAGCTCGACGAGGTCGATCCGAGCGCCATCCTGCCGTCGATCTCGATTCCCATCCCTGGCACGCCGTTCCATCGCGAGCTGCAGGCGGAGGGACGAATCGTCGACCACGACCTGGCGCACTACGAGGGTGATCACTTGGTGTTCCTGCCGAGCACCGTGACCCCGCACGAGGTGCTGGGGACATACCAGCGGGTCAACCGCAGCTTCTACGCCTGGTCGAAGATCGTGCGTCGGTGGTGGCGCTTGCTCCGGCGCTACTGGAGCGCCGGGTGGACACTCGCCAAGCTCGGGCGCTCAGCGCTCGTCTCGTACGTCTTCTTCAAGTTATCGGTCTTCGAGCGTGATCACGCACTCCAGAAGGTGTACACGATCGAGGAGCGGCATCGCGCCTTGCTCGAGCGCGTGCCGTCACTCGAGAACCGGGTCGACGGGTCGGAGCGCCCCCGACTCAGCCTCCGCCAGAGCCGGCCGCCGTGGCCACGGTTGCATCGCCGCCGCCGAGCAGCGCGTTGAACACGAGCTTGAAGGTCCCGTGCGTCTGCACCCGGTGCTGCGCGCGGAAGCCAATGAGGACGACGCGCCCCTCGCCGTGCCGTACCGCGACCATCGTGGCCTTTTCGGCGATGACGTCCTCTCCGAGCAACCACCCACTCTGCAGGAGGTCTCGCTCAACGAAGGTGACGACCGTCTCGATCTCTTGGTTGTTCGCCGTCGGAACGAGCTCATACACCTGATTGTCGCCCAGGAAGGTGACGAGTCCTGCGGCGGGCATGCCGTACGCGAGTGGGTTCGTGTTGTCGAAATGCGCACGCAGCGTGCTGCCCGGTGACCAGAACTCGGTCGATGGTCGATCGGCCACGACGTTGCGCAGCGGGAGCTCGAACCGGTCGATCGGAAGCGTGCCGGCCTCACCGAAGGTGACCAGCGTTCCGCCACCCGCGACGAATGCCTCGAGCGCCTCCACGCCCTCCGTGCCGAGCCCGCTCCGGTACTCTGGCGGGTAGTCCTCCGGACGCCGACCCATCCCGCGACTCGTGCTGCGCCGCTCGCCGAGCATGGTCGCGAGGTCGTCGTCAGGCAGGATGATGACGTCGAACTCACGGCCGAGACTCCCTTGCTTGACTCGCGGATCGCGGAGCGTGGTGTAGGGGAACCCCCACTGCTCGAGCAGCCAGCGTGTCCACCCCTCGTCCATGTTGCCGCCAAAGTAGCGATCGTAGAGACCGATCCGAAGGCGCTCTACTTCGTGCGTGCCGCGTGTCGCATCGCCTGCGAACGCCTCGAAGTCGACGCCCGTCGCCTGTGCGACTTCGGCAGCCACCGCGTCGGGGGCGCGCGGCACGAGAAAGTCGCCGGGGCGGGCACCCGGCCGGCCGGCGTCGTCCACGCGCCGCACTGCGACGTCGCGGTCGAGCAAGAGGTTTACGGCACGGAACGAATCGTTCAGGCGACCATCGAGGACGTAACCCGAGGAGCCCGGCGCGACGCTGCCCATCGGCTCGATCACCCTGGCGACCGCGACCAGGTTGGCTGACACGGGTGTCTCCACCGGGTCCACGCGCACGCCCATGAATTCGGCCATGTTGTCGGTCGACATGTCATAGGGTCGAATCGGCGCTCCGTCTCGGTTGCGCGTGTAGGTGTTGTCGGGATAGAACGTCCTGCCCAAGAGCCAGCGGATGACGCCCATCTTCGGCTGTGCCATCGACACGACGAACGAGCCCGCACCGTAGACACGACCGTCGTGCGTGAGTTGGCTCTCGGCGCGTTGCACCACGATCCCCTGGCCCAGGAGCTTGTTGACGAGCTTGGCCATGGTGAGCGGGTCGTGCTGCGCCGCCGGGATGATGAACGCCGCCGGGCTGCCGTGCGCGCCTCGCTCCGTCTGCCGCATGGCCTTGAGATAGGCGTTCCACAGCACCGTTTCGCGATGCCGCGCGGCCAGGTCCAGAGCGGCCCAGGCGGCGATCTTCTGTTGCTCCACAATGTCACGCACGCGCCACCAGCCGCCCCGCCACGGGTTCGGGAAGGTCGTCTGCGCTTCGTATTCCGGCAGGCCGCGTCGCGAGCCCTGGAGTTGGTCGGGGTGGAGGTAGAACGGCGTTGCGAGCCGCGCACTGGCCGATTCGGTGAGCATCCCAGCGATGTTGTGAAACGGGGTGATCCAGTGGAAGCCGAAATGCCCCCCAGCCCGAATAGATGGCGGCGTTCACTACGCCCGGTTTGCCTGCCTCTTCTTCCTTGTATGCGATGTGCGCGCCCCACCAGCTCATCTCGCGCCACACCAGCGGGTCGCCGGACGGCCGGATCGGCTCAGCATACGGAGGGACGTAGAGCCTGGCGCCGAGGGGGCCCATCTGGTGGTGATCGATGTAGGCCTGGGGAATCCAGTCTCGGAAGAGAATCTTCGCGGCGTACTGCGACTCGACCATGTTGGCCTGGAACGCATCTCGGTTGTTGTCATGGCCGATGTACTTGTGGTAGAGCCATGGCAGCCCGACACCTTCGTACTCGGTCCCCACCGTCTCGTTGTACCAGTCCGTCACCATGATCTCGCCGTCCGGATTGAAGCACGGGATCATGATCGCGATCGTGTTCTCGAGGATGGCCTGTGTCTCGTCATCGGTGCGCGTGAGGAGGTCGTACGTCAGCTCCACCGCCATCTGGCTCGCTGCCACCTCCGAGGAGTGGAGTCCCATCGTCTGGACGACGACCGCCTTCCCCTGCGCAACGAGCCGGCGGATCTCCTCCTCGGAGACTCCCCGGGGGTCCGACAGGGTGGCGTTGATCTGCTGAAGCTCTTCGAGCCTCGACAGGTTGGCCGGAGACGAAATGAACAGGGCGAGGAACGGATGCCCCATGGTGCTGGGGCCCATGTCGACGACGCGCAGCCGGTCGCTCGCCGCGTCGAGGGCATGATAGTACTCGACCATCTTGTCCCAGCGGGCGAGCTTCTTGTCAGTACCCATCTGGAAGCCGAAGAACGATTCGGGCGATGGGAGCTGTTGGGCTGCCGCCGCCTGGGTCGTGCCGAACGTCGTGACGACGAGGGCGGCGGCGAGCAGCAGGCGGTGGTACGAGGGGTGGTGGGTGGTGCAAGTCATCTGGGCTCCGGGTCCTCATTGACAGTGAGCGTGCTGCCGGCAGGGCGGATCGTGTCGGCGGCACGGCTGTATCCGGGTGACGGTCGGTCAAAGGTGGCGTTGGATTGCGCCGAGCGACAGGGTGCCGGCGATTCCGACAGCCCTCGCAATCGCGTGATCCCCAGGTCCCGGCCGTCGGCCGCCAGATTCGACGCGTGCCCTCTTGCGTCCCCTCGCCCGCCGAGCTGATCGTATGGGTATGGCCGCGCCGATTTACTACAGCGCCGACATGGTCCGCGCGCTCCCCGACGACGGAAACCGGTACGAGACCGTCCGCGGGGAGCTGCTCGTGACGCCAGCGCCGCGAGCCGATCACCAGCACGTGGTGCTCGAGCTCGCGGCTCGGCTACGCGATTACCTGCGCTCCCACCCCGTCGGGCAGGTCTTCCTATCCCCGGCAGACATCTCGTGGGGAACGGACGTCCTGGTGCAGCCAGATGTGTTCGTCGCAGTCATCGGAGAGGCTCGTACCTACGACTGGGCCCGCATCAAGACCCTGCTCTTGGCAATCGAGGTGCTGAGCCCGTCGACTGGCCGTTACGATCGCTTCACGAAGCGGCGAGCGTATCAGGAGTTCCGGGTGCCTTGGTATTGGATGGTGGACATCGAGGGCAAGGCGGTCGAGGTCTGGACGCCGCAGGCGACTTTGCCGACCATCGAGCGCCACCGAGTCGTGTGGCAGCCTGCGGGAGTGGCCGAGCCGTTCTCGATACGGGTCGCTGACGTGTTGCCGCCGGGGGCGTGACGTCACTCGTGTCGTCGAGTGGGTCGTCGCTTTCGGTCCTCATGGGTTGCTCCTCGCAGCTGTCACCGTGACGATGCTCTGCTTGCCGTTGTGGCGCAGGGAACCGGGAAGGCGCGGTGCCGCTTCATTCAAGCGATCGCGTACCGCGCCATCGAACCAGTCGGTGTCGTCCACGATGAGGTGGCCGCCGGGCACGATTCTCGGAAGCAGCGCCTGAATTTCGCGCCACACGAGGTCTGGGTCGTGGCTGCCATCCAGGTAGGCCAGCGTGAGTCGGTCGATCGGCTGCTTCGCACCGTTACTCCAGAGATACATCCGGTCGAGGAGCTCGATGAAGAGCTCGGAGTCCATCATGTAGTGGATGTGATTCGCATACCGCGCGAGCGCGCGCTTCATTGCGCGATAGTGCCGCTCGTCGTAGACGAAGGGGGCCCCCTCGTAGGGCCGCGTGCCGTAGGGGTCTACGGTGAGCACGGTCGGTCGGCGCGCGCCGCGGGGGTAGAGGGCGTCGAGGACGCGAAGCATGAGCAGGGCCGACCCGCCGGCGCGCGTTCCGATCTCGATGAGCGGTGCGGGATCGGGACTCCGGGGCGAGTTGACGACGCAGCGGGCCAGCTCGAGGAGGAATCGCGTGCTCGTGTCGCTCTTGCGGCGGCAGCGGAAGACATGCCAGCGGAGGCCGAGCTCCGTCATCGGATTAGCATAGGACCGCGTCGCAGCGTGAGCTAGAGCTCGTGCGATTCAGCTGCTCCCCACCATCGCTTCGCTACGCCTCCCGCAGCGAATCGACGACGTTGGCGCGCGCCGCTTTCCATGCGGGAAAGAAGCCGCCCACCAACCCCATCACGACCGCGAAGACGATTCCCGAAACGAGGAGGCCAGGCGTCACGCGGAACGCGAACGCGATCTCGCTGAAGGTGCTCCAGTTGGTGGTGCTCGTGACCAGCCCGTTGATGGGGAGCGCGGCCAAGCACCCGAGCACCCCGCCGAAGGCCGCGATGAGCGCCGCCTCGGCGAGAAACGACGCCATGACGTTCCGCCGCTTGAAGCCCAGCGTGAGCAGCACACCGATCTCCGGCGCCCGCGACGACACTGCCGCGTACATCGTGTTGACCGCGCCGAAGACGGCGCCGACCGCCATGATGCTGGCTATGAACGCGGCGATGAAGCTCAACACCTGGCTCAGCAGCGTGGACTGGTTCACATAGAAGTCCAGCTCACGGGCAGCGTCCACGTTCAGTCGCGAGTCTCCCTCGAGCGCCTCCCGCACCCCGTCGAAGGCCGTGGCGTCCGTCATCCGGAACGTGATCGACTGGAAGATCTCACCTCGGAATACGGGCATGAACTGCTCGTTCTCGCCCCAGATCTCGGACTCGAACGACGAACCACCCGCCTCGAAATGTCCGACGACTGTCCACTCCGCCCCGCCGAAACGGAGCGTGTCTCCGATCGCGGAATTGCCGAACCGATGCGTGAAGGTCGTACCCACGACGACCTCGCGGGCACCGCTTCGGAACGCGCGCCCTGCCGTGATCTCGACGTTGTGGCGTACGTCGAACGCGCGGAGGCTCACCCCTCGCGCCACGACGTTTGCGAGGCCGCCGGACTCTGCGCGCTCGAGCGGGATGACCACGTAGGTCTCCGGACTCACCAGCGGGAGGCCGTCGCCACCCGTGGCCACGAACGGGAAGCCTGCAACAATTCGTGCGGCCTCCCTGGAGAGCCCACTGTACATCTCTTGGTTGGCGCCCTTCCGGAGCAGAAGCACGTTTTCGGGAGACCCGGTCTTCGCGAGCACGGCGCGGAATCCGTTGGAGAGCGCCATCATGGCCACGAACACGGCTACCACGAGCCCCATTCCAAGGCCGGTCGTGATCGTCGAGACCGGTCGCTGCTTGAGACTCCGCAGGTTGTAGATGATCGGGATCTTCATCGCACTACCCCTACGCCACGCGCCGCAGCGCTTGCACCACCGAGAGGCGAGCCGCCTGGAACGCCGGCACGGCCCCGCTCACCAGGCCGAGCAAGGCTGCGGCAAACAGACCAAGGGCGATCGTCCCCCACCCAACGGCGAATCCCGGGAAGAACGTGTTCATCGGGTTCTGCCCCAGGAACGCAAACCGGGCGGCGGTGAGGCCCAGCGCCCCGCCAATGAGCGTGATGGTGATCGATTCAGCCAGCACGATGCCAAACAGGGTGCGGTCTTGGAAGCCGAGAGTTTTCATGACGGCCACTTCGCCGACGCGCTCCCGAACGGCCATCATCATGGTGTTGGCCGCAACCAGCAGGATTGCGAAGAAGACGGCCGTGCCGATGGCACGCACCAGGAACCCCACGTTGCCCCACATGGTCACGAAGCCGGCCTGCCACGCCCGCTCGGTTTCGGTCTTGGTTGGGGCCGTAGAATTCTCAAACGCGGCATCGATCCGGTTGGCGAGCGAGGCGGCTCGATCGGGGTCGTCGAGTTGGAGCACGAACCAGCCGGGCGAGATGCTGCCATTGCTGCCTTCGTAGAGGTACTCGTAGTGGAAGAGGAACGACTCGTCGCCCCAGCTCGGGTTGTCGGGTGTGTAGACGGCGCGGATGACGAAATCCCAATCGCCGGCGAAGATGGTCCCCTTGAGTGTCACCGTCTGACCCAGACGCCAGCCGTACTTCTCCATGAGACCGACGCCCACCACGGCGGCCGTGCGTTCGCGCAAGAAGGCGTCGACCTGTTCCGCGGATATCTGGATCTCAGGATACATCGCCAAATACGTCTCGGCGTCGACGGCAAACTGGGCGAAGTAGTCGTTGGGGTCGGTGTAGTAGCCGCCGAACCAGTTAGCCCACGAGACGCTACGCACGCCCTCGAAGGCGGCCAGCCGCTGCGCATGGGCCTCCGGCAAGACGAACGTGATGCCGCTGGCGTTGCTCGTGATCAAACGGGCCTCGCTGCCCACCTCGGAGACTCCATCGAGCGTCGTGATGACCGACCGGAGCACACCGAAGAGGAAGAACGCCACGGTGACGCTCAGCACGGTCAGCAGTGTCCGGCGCTTGTTGCGGAACATGTTGGCCCGAACCAGGCGAACGAATCTCATCGGTGCAACACTCCCTTGTCGAGATGCATGATCTCGTGGGCGCGCTCCGCGGCATGCGCATCGTGCGTGACGACCAGGATCGTCTTGTGATACTCCGCGTTGAGCCGCTGGAGCAGAGTCAAAATCTCGTCGGCCGACTGGGCGTCGAGATCGCCCGTCGGCTCGTCCGCCAGGATGATTGCCGGATCGCTCACCACCGCTCGGGCGATGCCGACGCGCTGCTGCTGGCCGCCCGACAGCTGGCGTGGGTAGTGCTCGGCGCGGTCGCTCAGCCCGACGAGCGCGAGCGCCGTGGTCACGTGCTCGCGACGTTGCCTCTTGGACAGGTTGGTCAACAAGAGCGGTAGCTCGATATTCTGATACGCCGTGAGCACGGGCAGGAGGTTGTAGAACTGGAAGACGAAGCCGATGTGCGTGGACCGCCACGACGCGAGCCGCCGGTTCGACATCGTGGTGATCTCGAGGCCGTCCACCACGACCGATCCGGCATCCGGACGGTCGAGGCCGGCGAGCATGTTGAGCAGCGTGCTCTTGCCACTCCCCGATGGCCCCATCAGCGCCAGGAACTCGCCCGTCCGAATGTCCAGGTTGACGTCGTTGAAGACCTCGATGCGCTGGCTGTCGCGCTGATACGCTTTGGCAAGCTCCCGAATCTGGACCAGCACCTTGGCGGTGGCTTTCGAGGCCGACTCGGTCGTGCCCGAGACCGACGTCGTGGCGTCGCTAGGGTGTGATGACATGGACGCGTGCTCCGTCTGCGAGTGTATTGGGCGGGTCCACGACCAGCTGTTCACCACCCGAGAGACCGGACCGGATTTCCCGCGTGGCGCCGGAGACCGGACCTGCATCGACCAGCGTTCGACTGACCGATCCATCACGGATGACCCACACGACGGTCTCCGCGCCCTCGCTCTGGACAGCGTTCGCAGGCACGAAGATCCTGGCCGGTGCATCCGCAGAGACGTCGCGATCTGCCGTCTCCAAAAACTCCACGCGCGCTCCCATCTCCGGAAGGATCCGCGAATCCTTCTCCAGAATGCTCACCTTCACCTGCACGGTCGCGCGCTGTCGATCGGCTGTGGGCACGATTTGGCGAACCGCTCCCTCGAAGGCCGCGGCCGGGTACGCATCGAGCACGATTCGGGTGGGCTGCTGGCTCTTGATCTGGGCGATGTATGCCTCATTCACGTCGACCTCGACTTCGAGCGTCTCGAGATCTGCCATCGTCACCACGGCCCCGCGGGTGAGGCCGCCGCCCGTGGCCATGGGTGCCACGACCTCGCCGACCTCCGCGTCCTTCCGCAAGACCGTGCCGGTGAACGGCGCTCGGATGAGCGTATTCCCGAGATTCGCCCTGGCAACACCGACCGACGCGCTCGCTGAGGCCACTTGTGCCTCCTGAACGTCTACCCGAGCGTCGGCGGCCTGGAGCCGTGCCCGCAAGTCTTCGACACCCTGCTCGGCGATCAAGTTCTTGACCAGGAGCTCCTCACCGCGCGCGAGATCTCGCTGCAGCTGGTCCCGCACGGCGATTGCCTCCCGCAGCGCCGCGCCCGCCCGGAGCTCTTCGGCTTCGACCTGAGCGACCGCCGCCGCGTAGTCCTGATTCTCGAGTCGCGCCATCACCTCGCCCTTGCGCACGAACGAGCCCTCCGCCACGCCGAGAAACGCGAGCCGCCCGGAGATCTTCGACGAGACGGACGCCTTGGTACGGGCCACTACGTAGCCATTGGCCGTGATGCCAACCGTCTGCCCAGCCCCGCTCCCCACGATCTCCACCCGCACCGCGGAGACCTCGATCGCCCCGCCGCCGCGGAGGAACCACCACACGGCGGAGGCGAATACCACAGCGAGCACGGCCAGCCCTATGCTGAACCGCAGTGCGCGGAGCGACCCTGCCGACGGCTGGTCGCGGTCGATCTTGAGACGAGAGAGGTCGGGTGCCGGGCTGGACATGTCGATCGTCAGGTGGTGGAGCCAACTGGGAATGTATCCGCGTGCGAGGCAAGGAGGGAGATCGCCCTTGACCAGCCCCACCTCAATGAGCACTCTCAAGAGACCATGGCCCATCGCCGGGCACCTTCGGAGGAACCCATGCACCGCCCCAGCTTCGCGCCTGCCGCGCTCATCCTCACGGCCTGGGTGGCCGCGCCCCCGAGCCTCGCGGCTCAAGACACGGCTGCCACACCTCACACCCTCTCGGTTGCCGACTACCTCGACCTAGAAAGCGTGGGCGACCCGCGGCTTTCTCCGGACGGTTCCCAGATCGTGTACACCCGGCGCTGGGTCAACAAAGTCGAAGACCGCTGGTCCACGGCCCTGTGGATCATGAACGCCGATGGCTCGAAGGCTCGTTTTCTCGTCGAGGGCTCCAACCCACGCTGGTCCCCAAACGGCGACCGCATCCTCTATTCGGCACAGGGCGAGCCGAAGGGCTCACAGGTTTTCGTCCGGTGGATGGACGCCGAGGGCGCCACGTCACAGATCACGCGCGTCACCGAGTCACCACGCATGCCCCAGTGGTCCCCCGACGGGAGGTCGATCGCATTCGTCTCGGTCGTGCCGGCCGAAGCGAAGTGGGCGATCGA
Organism: Gemmatimonadota bacterium; assembly: GCA_039591795.1. Taxonomy (GTDB): domain Bacteria; phylum Gemmatimonadota; class Gemmatimonadetes; order Gemmatimonadales; family GWC2-71-9; genus JBDHCY01. The sequence goes on from JBDHCY010000005.1 coordinate 17,843, forward strand.
CATGCCCAGGCCCCCACAGGGAGCCAAGTGGACCGAAGCCCCGCGAGTCGTGGAGCGGCTGCACTACCGCCAAGACCGGATCGGATTCACGGAGCCGGGCTTCACCCATCTCTTCGTCGTCCCCGCCGATGGCGGAACGCCACGACAGGTCACCCGTGGAGACTGGAATGTCGGAACCCGATTCGACGGACTGGTCTTCGGCGGCGGTTTCGATTGGACGCCCGACGGCACAACCATCGTCTTCGACGGACTGAAAGACGAATCGGGCGACGACGTCTATCGGAAGTCGCACATCTATGCGGTCGACGTCGCCTCCGGTGACCTCCGACAGGTGACTTCACGGCCGGGCTTCTGGGGGAGCCCTGCGGTTTCGCCCGATGGTCGGACCGTTGCCTACTCCGGCTTCGACTCGACGACCAGGACCTGGGCGATCAGCGACCTCTGGACGATCGGCCTGGACGGCTCGAACGCGAGAAACCTCACCGATGAGTTGGACCGCAGCCCGAGCCAGCTCACCTGGGCCCCCGACGGTAGTGGCGTCTACTTCACGGCCGGGAACGAGGGCTCCATCAACGTCTTCATCGCCTCCACCCGCGGCGGTGCCCAGCAGGTGACCGAAGGGACGCACGTCGTCTCGCTCGTGAGCCTGGCTTCGGTCGGCCGCGACCTCGTGGGCGTGGGCGTGCGCACCGATGCCGATGAGCTCGTCGACGTCGTGCGGTACAGCTTGCGGCAGCCCGGTACGATCACCCGGCTGACCGATGTGAACGACGACTTGTTGTACGGAAAGACCGTGGGGGAGGTCGAGGAGATCTGGTACACGTCGTCGAGCGATACGCGGGTGCAGGGATGGCTGGTCAAGCCTCCGAACTTCGATCCATCGCAGACCTATCCGATGATCATGGAGATCCACGGCGGGCCGTTCGCCATGTACAACGTGGCATTCAACTTCATGTTCCAGAGCTTCGCGTCGAAGGGCTACGTCGTCCTCTACACCAACCCGCGCGGCTCAACAGGCTATGGCTCCGAGTTCATGCACGGCATCGACCACGCCTATCCCGGCGTGGACTACGACGACCTGATGGCGGGTGTGGATGCCGCGATCGCGAAGGGCTACATCGATACCGATCGCATGTACGTGGGTGGCTGCTCGGGCGGTGGGAAGCTTTCGAGTTGGGTGATCGGCCACACCGATCGGTTCGCCGCCGCGGCGGTGCGTTGCCCCGTGACCAATTGGATGACGATGGCCGGAGGAAGCGACGTCCCCTACTTCAGTCACAGCTTCTTCGACAAACCGTTCTGGGAGGACCCTTCGCAGTGGCTGGAGCACTCCTCGCTCATGTACGTGGGGAACGTCACGACCCCCACGATCATCATGACGGGTGAGCTCGACATGCGGACGCCGATGCCGCAATCGGAGGATTACTACGCGGCGCTCAAGATGCGAGGCGTGCCGGCCAAGCTGCTTCGGTTCAAGGGTGAGTTCCACGGCACGGGGTCGAAACCGTCCAACTACATGCGGACGATCCTCTATATGGACAGCTGGTACGCGCAGTGGACGAAGCAGGGGAAGGCAGCGGCCACCTTGCCCTAGGCCGGGTCGCTCTGACGGCTCGGGACAGGAGCGCCTGGGAGACTCAAGCGCTGGCTGTGGTGCAGACGCAGAGCGATGTCGTCACGCGCGCTACGGCGAGCGATCGACCGGCAGCAGGCTCGTGGCGATCGCCTCGAGCCAGGCGTCGACGACCTCTTGGTCGCGCACCGCGTCTCGCCAGGCCGGGGAGAGCCCGGCCTGTTTGACGTCGTCCACCGACGCCCCCCGGGCCAGTTGTGCTCGGACGCGTTCGATCGTCTCCGACAGCATTCGATGATAGGTGCGCAGTTCTTCGAGCGAGGTCACGCCGCCGTGGCCGGTGACGATCTTCGCCCGGGGGCTCAGCCGCTCGATCACGCGCGCGAGCGTGCCCGCGAGCCCGGGCATGTCCTCGCCGAACGAGGGATCGGCGGCTCCGTGGTAGAGGTCGCCCAGGTGGACGACGTCCATCTCGTCGACCAGGACGACCACGTCTCCGTCGGTGTGGGCTGTGCCAAAGTGGAGGAGCCGCACCGAGCGTCCGCCGAGGTGCACGGTCAGCGAGTCATCGAAGGTGACGTGCGGCAGTCCGCCGGGCGACATCGGCCCGATGCCGTCGGCGTACCACGGTGGGGTCTGTCGCGTGGCCAGGCTCGCGCGGGCGTTCTGATGCGCCACGACGGTGGCGGTCACTCCCCAGGGCAGGTTCCCGGCGGTGTGGTCGCCGTGCCAATGCGTGTTGACGAGGAAGTCCGGCGCTGAGACACCGAGCCGCTGCAACGCTGCCAGGACGACGGCGACAACGGAATCACTGACGGTGAGCGTGCGCCAGTCACCCGCGTGGTCCACGAGCACCACCTGCGCGTCCCCGACAACGAGCAGGGAGTTCACCCACGAGTCCGGCTGATCGTGCGTCTGGATAAGATAGACGCCGCGGTCGAGCGTGTCGGTGCGAGTGTACGGGTGCTGTGGCTCCTGCGCCGCGCCGCTCGACGCGAGGAGGAGCGCGCAGCTCGTGATCAGGCAGCTCATGGTCATGTTCGGAAGCTAGCGCGACGGCCGGCATCAAACTTCCAAAGCGAGCCCATCACTACGTCGGCTCGGCGCCGAGCTCAGCGGTCTGGTTCGCTCGACCGCACCTCGACGCCGAACCGATTGCCAGGTCTGCTACCGACCTCCGGCGCTGTTCACCGTCGCCACCACAAGCTCGTTCGCCATGGGCCGCGCGGCTTACCCACCTGTACTCGTGACCGTCACCCGTCCGGACATGATCGCGCGCCCGTGGACGGTGCAGAAGTAGGAGAAGTCTCCCGCTGCCGTGAACGTCTTCAGAAACGATCCGTCCGTCTGGGTCGCCGAGTTGCCGACCGCGGCGTCATCGAAGGTCACATTGTGGGGGTTGTTCCCACTCCATGTCCATGTGACGGTCTGTCCCGCCGTGACCGTGTTCGCCGCCGGCTGGAACGTGTTGTCGGCGACGTTGACGCTCGTGGTGGGGGTGGGGTTGGGTCCGGGTCCGGGCCCGGGGGGCGGGTCGTCGGAGCAGCCGAGCGCCACGATCGCGCCGAGAAGCACGATGGCGTGCGGGAAGTGCGTGTGGGATTGCATCGTGGCCTCCATCCAGAGTGCACAAAGTACACAGTTAGTTCTACATGAGATCATTTGATGTTAAAACACTATTCTCTCGAGGTTCCCCGCCCCCGTCCGCCGCGGCCCTCCTGTCGCCCCAGCCGCCGGCACAGGCGTGCCAGCGTCGTCAGCTCCGCCACGGTGAGCACCGAGAACTCCTTGACGATGGCCGATGCCTGTTGGGGGAACATCCTACGGATCAGCCGCCGGCCGGCTGGCGTCAGATGCACGATCGTTTGGCGACGATCCTGCGCGTCGGCTACCCGCTTCACGAGCCCTCGACGCTCGAGGTTGTCCACGACCACCGTCACATTTCCCTTCGAAACCAACAACTTGCTCCCTAAGTTCCGGTGGTTCATCGGACCGACGTGGTGCAGCGCCTCCAGCACACCGAATTGGGTGGTCGTAACGCCGTGCCGCGTGATGTGGGGCTCGAGCCGTGCTCGCACGGAGTCGGCGGCGCGCATGAACTTGACGAAGGCGTCGAGTGTGAGACGCCCTCTGGATGATCCTCGATTGCGTATCGCCACAGTCGAGCCGCTCCCACTTGGCTAGGGATGTCGGCCCAATCTACGCCGGCGATTCGTTTGATGTCAAACTATCACAACGAGCTGTTCCAGGTGGGGTCGGGAGGTGACAGACGGTGAGAGACGGACTAAGACGGTCCAAGACGGTGAAAGATACCGCTTCCTACTGCTCCTACCGTCTCCTACCGTTCTCCACCCGGCAGTCTCCAGATGTCGACACGATCGAGCGCGATGTAGGGCACCGCCACGCGGCCACGCTGCGTATCGACGCCGATGTCGGCGGGTCTCCCAGGGACGCGGATGAACGGCCGGCTCGAGCCGTCTTCGAGGACGTGCAGGCTCGAGTCGACTTGGCTCGCGGCGATCACCCGTCCCGACACGATCTCGATCCCGTCGAAGCGCCCACTCGTGCTCCCGGTGGCGATCGGCTCGAGTTCGTCGCCAGGCGGACGCCAAGCGTGAAAGGTCGGGCTGCCCCATGGTGCCAGGATGAATCGCTCGTCCTCGGCGTCCCACGTAATGCCGTTGGGCGGCCCCAAGAGACTGTCTTCTACCGCGATCGCCACGTCGTCAGCCATCATCCGATAGACACGAGACCGGCCCGTATCGGTGATGTAGAGCGCCCCATCCGGCCCCGGCGCGATGTCGTTCAGGAACCCGGGCTCAAACTGACCGAAGTCGACGAAGCGCAAGTGGGTCCCGTTGTGGCGATCGAAGCCATGGATCCCCTCCGCGTCAGCAACCCACAGGGTATCGCCTGTGATGGCCATCCCCCGCGGCCCATGAAGCGGCGCGTCCGGCGCGCCAACCATGAACCGGAGCGATTCGACGACGCCATCCGGACCGACGCGACTGATGAAGCCGTTGCTGTCTCCCGCCGCTTCACCGTTGAAGTTGGCGACGAAGTACACGTCCTGTTCAGGGTCGTACCGCACGGCCTCCGGACCCGCCAGACCCTCGACGCCGGCGACGCGGTGAGTCGTGTCCTGCACGGTGGCCCAGTCGGGGGCACGGTCGCTAGCCGCCCCGCTGCAGGCCGCTGCAGCAAGCGCGAGCCCGATCACGCAGACGATGGACGATCGCATCGGTCCTCCTTGGGGCCAGGACAGTAGCGCGCGTGCCGCCAAGGGGCCAGCATCACCCTGAGCGCCCAGGATCGATTGACACGGCCGGCCGGGGCCGCGAGCTTCGTTCGACCCCAGCTCGGACAACACGAGCGGTGGGCCACGTTCCGATAAGGAGTCGTCGTTGCGATCACCTACAACGGCAGTTTGGGGACGGCTTGCATTGGGTTCGGCTCTGCTTGTCTCTTACCCCGCATTTGCGGTGGCCCAAGAACAGGGCGGCGCAGCCGAACAGCACGAGTTTCACCGCAACCATCTCTCCGCGTTCCTCGGCGCATCAACCCACTTTCACACCGACGAGACGGCACCCACCGTCGGACTCGACTACACGCGCAGATTCTCGCGCCGATGGGGGCTCGGGGTGCTCCTGGACGTCGCTCTGGGCGAGATCGAGCGCGACGTGATCGTCGGTGTCCCGATCCTCGTGTACCCCTGGCGCGAGCTGAGCATCTGGGTTGCACCGGGCTTCGAGCGTGCATCGATTGACGCTCGTGAGGAGGGTCAGCCATCGACGCATGAAACCCATTCGGAGTTCTTGGTGCGCTTCGGCGCCGCGTATTGGTTTTCCTTGGGTGGCTCACTGGCTTTCGCCCCGCAGATCAACGCCGATGTGGCCGGAGGGCATTGGACACTCGTCTACGGGGTGGCGATCGGCGCGGGCTTCTAGCGCGCAGTTGCGGCCAACGGAGAGGCCAGGCGAGACTTGCTCGCGGTGAGCGGGATGCGACGCGACTCGGAAGCTCGTCCCGTGTGCAGGACAGACCGAAGCGTTCGCGAAAGGAGGACGAACATGAAGCGACGTGAGTTCACCGGGGCGTTGGGAGCTGGCGTAGCGGCTCTCGCGGGACCCTTTCCCCACAGCCGCCATCAGTCCCCACCCGTCGTCGACGGCGAGCGGCTGCTACGGAGCTTCGAGGGCCTCCGAAGCTACGGCGGGACGGAGGCGGGCGGCACCGAGCGGCTCGCTTACTCGGATGCCGACCTCGGTGCCCGCACCTACGTCCGGGAGCTTATGCGTGACGCGGGCCTCGAGGTGTCCGTCGACTCGGCGGGCAACATCATTGGCCGTCGTGCGGGAACCGCCGGTGACCTACATCCCATTCTCATCGGCTCCCACATCGATTCGGTTCCAGACGGTGGCAACTACGACGGCAACGTGGGCTCGATGGGCGCTCTCGAGGCCGCGTGGACGATTCACGATCGTGGTCTTCGCCTCCGGCATCCTCTCGAGATCGCGATCTTCCAGAACGAAGAAGGCGGCCTCGTCGGTAGCGCCATCATGGCTGGCGAGCTCAAGCCCGGGGCTCTCGATCAGGTCGCGCAAAGCGGCATGACGATTCGGGAGGGGATCCGTCGGATCGGTGGGGACCCCGACCACCTCGAGAGTGCCCGTCGGAGACCCGGCGACCTCGCCTTCTACGTCGAGCTGCACATTGAGCAGGGCGCCATCCTCGACGAGTCGGCGACCGCGATTGGCGTCGTCGAGGGTATCGTGGGGATCGAGTGGTGGGACGTCACTGTCGAAGGGTTCGCGAACCACGCCGGCACGACGCCGATGGACCGGCGTCACGACGCGCTCCTCGCCGCGGCGAAGTTCGTTCAGGCAGTCAACCGAATCGTGACCAGCGAACCGGGCCGCCAGGTAGGCACGGTGGGCCGCATTCGGGCCGAGCCCGGAGCGCCAAACGTGATCCCGGGTCGCGTGGTGGCGAGCCTGGAGTTGCGTGACCTCGATGCAGCGAAGGTTCAGCGCCTCTTCGGGTTGATCGAGGCCGAAGCAAACCGCATCGGCGAGGCGAGCGGCACCACGTTCACGTTCGCGAACCGCGACCTCGGGAGCACGCCGCGGCCGACCCAAGAGCGAGTTCGGCTCGCAGTAGAGCATGCAGCTGGCGAGCTCGGTCTCTCGCACCGGCGGATGCCGTCGGGCGCGGGGCACGACGCGCAGAGCTTCGCAGACATCTGTCCGTTCGGCATGATCTTCGTGCCGAGCGTCGGTGGGATCAGTCACTCGCCCCGCGAGCGCACGCGTCCAGAGGATCTAGTGAACGGAGCGAACGTGCTCCTGGGTACGGTCCTGGAGCTCGATCGGGGCTGAGTCGCGAGCGTCAGCACCCCGCGAAACTCGGACGGCTACGATTCCGGTGCCGCGCGACGTCGGGCCTGCGCCAGGTAGGCCGGCTCCAGGTCGAGGAGGTTCGCGAGTTTTCGGACCAAGTAGGATTCGTGCTTCGCGACCTCGCCGTCTGCCAAGACGACCCCCCACATCAGCTCGGCGAGCACCATCTTCTGACCCAGGTCGTAGTGCTCGTTGATGAGCCGTGTGAATTGAAAATGGTCGATCGACTGTCGTCGCTCCGCGTCGGCCAAGTCGAGCAGCTCTTTCAACGTCGCATCGTCCAGGTCGAAGTGCCTGCCAAGCGCTTCCTCGATGTGAGCCTGCTCGGTTGGAGAGAACTCGCGATCAGCGTGCGCGACCTCGAGCAGGAGGGCACAGGCGGCGATCTTCACACCGTCCGGTGCGACCGGCGGTTCGTGGTCGTCGGCGGGAGTGGAGGGGGCCACGTCAGTGGCCGGAGCAATGTGCCGATTGACGAAACTCTTGATCGCGTCGAGCATCGCGCACACTCAGCAAGGGGTCTCAGGAGAATGTACATCGCACGTGCGCCCCACCGCACCCTGCTGGGAGCTCATTCCAGGCTCAACGAGCACGCACGCTCGACCGTACATTGAACCGTGACCCCACGCCGAGAGGAACGAGTGCCCACGCCCCTCGAGCCCAGCTCGCGGACGGCCACCACCCTACGAAGCATCGTCCTCGGCCTGTTCTTCTTGGGCGCGGTCGGCACGGGTGCTGAGCTCCTCCTGCTCGAGCACACTGAGTGGTTCTGGCAGGTCGCACCTCTCGTGGCGCTCGGCGGCGGGATCGTCACCGCTTCTTGGGCGGCGGCGCGCCCTGCCCGAGGGAGCCTGCGAGCGTTTCAGTCACTGATGGGGCTGTGCATCCTTCTCGGTGGCATCGGCTTGTATCTCCATTATCGTGGGAATGTCGAATTCGAGTTGGAGATGTATCCTTCGCTGCGTGGGCTCGAATTGGTGTGGAAAGCACTGACCGGCGCCACCCCCGCTCTCGCACCCGGCCTGATGGCCCAAGTGGGCCTGCTGGGTCTGGCCTACACGTACCACCATCCGGCACTCGCCGCACCAGTGCGGCCGCCGGAGGCACCTGAGGGAACCTGACATGCGCCTCTCGAACCGTCTCAGCACGATCGGCCTCATGACGACCGTTCTCAGCCTGGCAGCGCTCGACGGTGCCGTGGGACAGGTCGGCGCGAATCAAGGGTTCGTGAACCCGAACCTCGCCGGGAAACAGGAGCTCACCGCGCTTCCCGGTCTCGACGAACCGGCCGTCGACGCGTTGCTCGCCGCCCGCCCGTTCCTGACGATGAGCGATCTCCATGCGGTCCTGTCGAAACACGTGGCAGAAGACGCCTTCGACGGGCTCTACAGACGTCTGTTCGTGCCCATCGATCTCAACAGCGCGAGCCGAGAGGAGATCCTGCTGGTCCCAGGCGTGGGGGCACGTATGGCACACGAATTCGAAGAGTACCGACCCTACCGTGCCATGGCACAGTTCCGTCGCGAGATGGGCAAATACGTCGACGACGAAGAAGTTGCCCGGCTCGAGCAGTTCGTCTTCGTGCCGATCGACCTGAACACCGCGAGCGACGAAGACATCCAGTCGATCCCAGGAGTTGGCAGCCGGATGCTCCGTGAGTTCAAGGAGTACCGGCCTTATACGAGCATGGCGCAGTTTCGACGCGAGATCGGGAAGTACGTCGATGACAAAGAGCTGGCTCGTCTCGAGCGCTATGTGACGATTCGGTAGCCGGGATCGGGACGAGGCCGTCGACGGCCTTCCGGCTCCGGCCTCAGTGCGTCATCGCGTAGACGATCATGTTGACGCCGAGCTTGTAGGCGAAGTTGGAGTACACGATCGGGTACTGAGGGTCCTCCGCCCACTCCCACGCGTCTCCAAGATCGGTGTTCCAATTGATGGCGACCATGAGCCGTCCCCGATCGTCGAAGATGCCCTTGAGCGCCGGCACGAAACCGTCCTCCTCCCACGTGGGGCCACCCCACCGGCCCTGCCGCACGTTCGGCACCTGCAGGATCTCGTCGATGTCGTAGAAACTCCGAAGCAGGGGGTGGTCCATCGGCAGGTCGACGATCGGGTACTCGGGGAGCACGCGCCGAATCTCCCGCTCGAAGTTCGCCCACTCGTAGCTTCCCCAGAAGTCGTCGATGACGAGGAATCCTCCGGCGAGTAGATACGACCGCAGACCTTCGATTTCCGGCTCCGTCAGCGCCATGCGGCCGACTTCGAGCGCGTAGACAAATGGGAAGCGCCGCAATTCCGGATCGTCCAAGGCGATTGGATTCTCGAGCTCATAGGCATCGAGGTTGGTGAGCCGCGTGACCCCGATCATGAACTGGATGTCGGCTTTCGGAAAGTCGACCGCCCAACTGCCGCGCCCCCAGCCTCGACCGCCGCGGTAGCTCGAGTAGATGGCTCTCGTGAAGTAGAAGGCGCGGTCGTCACGACGCAGGGATTCCTGCTGCGCGGCCGCGGTCGAGTCGCCACCCGTGTCGCGACCTCGCTGCACTTCTCCAAGCACGGTCAGGGCGAGTACGCCAACCACGAGTCCTGCGGTCGCGTTGGTCGGTGCCGTCATCAGGATCGGAAAGGAACTATCCGACCAGGGTCCGCCCACACGAGGAGCAGAACGTGGCATCTTGCTCGGGGCGTGGTCCGCAGATTGGGCAAATCGTGCGAGGGGCATCTTGGACGGCGTGCGCGGCCTGAGCGGCCTTTGCGATCCGCGCCTCAGCGAGGGCATCGAGCGGATCGAGGTCCGTCTCTCCCGAGGTCTCCTCGGAAGCAATCGACACACCCTCTTCCGCTCGCGTCGCCTCAATCGCCTCGCGGGTGTAGCGGGCCTTCAGCCCCTCGTAGTCAGCGTCGTCGAGCTTTCCGGTGTCACGATCGAACTCGATCTCCCGGAGGGCGGCGATGGCACGCGCTCGCGGTGTTGCAGCCAGCAGGAGATCGGCGTCCAGGTCGTCGGCAGGCGACGCTCCTTGGGGCTCGGTGGCTGGCTCCCAGCGGAACAGGGGCTCGAGCACGTAGGCCACGCCGAAGACGGCGAGCAGCGTGCCGGCCACGAGCTCGAACCCGAGACTCACGGCTCGTCGCTCTGGAGCTCGTCCGCGAGGCGTGCGAGCTCGTCGTCTGTTGCGTCCACGCTCGAGGTCGGCGCCGCCGCCGCGATCAGCGTGGACCGCCGGGCGTGGTGCCGCAGGAACAGGAGTAGCGCCGCGAAGCCCGCCGTGACCGCGGCGAACGGCATCGCGTAGCCCACGAGATTGAACCCCTCTTTGGGGGGCGCCATGAGGACTGCCTCACCATGTTGAGCCACGAACGCCGCGATGATCTCCTCAGCCGTCTGTCCGCCTTCCCATAGGCCGAGCACCTCGCGATGCATCTCGGGGCTGACCCCGCAGGTGAAGTCGGTGGTGCGACAGGTGTAGACGTCGAGATTGCAGCCACAGGTGCAGCGGAGCCGACGCTCGATCGCCTTGATCTCCTCGGCGTTGTCTCGCTCGCCGCGGGGTGTGATGAAGCGTCCGGCACGGTTCGGGTCCCACAGCTGGCCCACGGTGCTATCGGTTTGGGCTTCGTCCTGCGCGAGCCCAGCCACCGGGACGACACTCGCCACGAGCCCGCCGAGAAATCGGCGCCGATCCATGGTCATGCCTCCCGAGCCGCGAGCGTCACGCCGTAGCCAGCCTCTGTCCGGCGCGGTGCACCTGGTGCCGACCCAGCCCCTGGCCACATGGCGATGAGGCCGCCGATGACGAGCACGAAACCGCCGGCCCAGACCCACCAGACGAGCGGATTGATGGTGAACCTGTAGACGGTCTGCTCGGTCCCGGCGACGGAGCCCGCATAGACGATGTAGAGATCTTCGAGCAGGTCACTCTTGATCGCCACCTCAGTGGATGGCTCGAAGGTCGCCCGGCCGAAGCCGTCCACATGCTGGCGTTTCTCGCTCGTAAGGAGTGTCACTCGCTTGTCGTTCTTCCGCACATCGACCGACGCAGCACTTACGAGCCTGTTCAACTCGTTGTACTGCGAGACCCCGAGGTGTGTGAAGGTGTACGTGTGCCCGAACGGACTCGCGAGCTGAGCCGACTCGCCCGGCTTGAGCGTCGCTTCCATCTCCCTTCGGAACGCCATTCCGGCGAACGCGACGAAGAGCATCACGATTCCGAGGTGGACGATGTAGCCTCCATAGCGGCGCCGGTTGCGTCCGACGAGGCGCATCAGCGCGACGGCGTATCCTTCAGCGTACTGGCGATGCCGCGCGCGGGTGCCACGCGCAAATTCCTGCCCAATGGTCCCGATGACGAACGCCCCGAGCGCGAACGAGACAAGCGCGTAGAAATGGCGCACGCCGAGTGCCGCCAGGAGGGCAAGCGTCGCCGCCCCGGTGAACAGAGGCACAGCGAACTGACGCTTGAGGTTGGCAACGCTTGCGCGCCGCCAGGCGATCAGCGGCCCGATGCCCGTCAAGGCGAGAAGCGCGAGGCCCAGCGGGATGTTCACCTGGTTGAAGAACGGTGGGCCCACCGTCACCTTCGTGCCCCGCACCCATTCGGACAGAATCGGGAACAGCGTGCCCCACAGCACCGAGAACGCGATGCCCACCAGCAGCAGGTTATTGAACAGGAACCCCGCCTCGCGGCTCACCATCGACTCGAGCGTACCGTCGGGCTTCAGCAGGTCCAGGCGGCGAGTGTAGAGCCAGAACGAGGCCACTGCGACGAAGATGAGAAACCCGAGGAAGAAGAACCCCACGTTCGACTGCGTGAAGCTGTGCACGCTCGAGATCACGCCGGAGCGCGTGATGAACGTGCCGAAGATCGAGAGCAGAAACGCGCCGATGATGAGCGCAAGATTCCACTTCTTCAGCATCCCGCGCTTCTCCTGGATCATCACCGAGTGCAGAAACGCGGTCATCACGAGCCATGGGAGGAAGCTCGCATTCTCGACCGGATCCCATGCCCAGTAGCCGCCCCAACCCAACTCGACGTACGCCCACCACATGCCCAGCACGATGCCGACTGCGAGGAAGAGCCAGGACAGGAGCGTCCACCGGCGAATCGCGTGGAGCCAGGTGACGTCGAGCCGGCGGCTCATCATCGCCCCGATCGCGAATGCGAACGGAATCGTGATCGACGTATAGCCGAGGTAGAGCATGGGCGGGTGAATCGTCATCCCCGGATTCTGAAGCTGGGGGTTGAGACCGCTGCCATCCTGCGGCACGAACGCAAGCCGCTCGAATGGATTCGAAGCGAAGAGCATGACGCTCGCGAAGAACGCCACGACGACCAAACACACCGCCGCGACGTAGGGGAGAAACTCGCGGTCTCGGCGCGGTGCCAGCATGACCGCCAGCGTCATGAAGATCGAGACGATCAGCGCCCAGAAGAGAAGCGATCCCTTCTGACCGGCCCAGAACGCCGAGATCGTGTAGTAGATCGGCAAGTTGCGGCTCGTATACGCCGCGACGTACTCGACGTTGAAATCACGCCCCAGGAGCGCCGTGAGGAGCGCGATGCTCGCCACCACCACGGCGGCGGTCACCGCGAACACGGCGCGGAGCGCGGAGCGGGCCAGCTCGGGGCGTCCGGCGAGGCCGCCGGCGAACCCCATGAACGCACCCCAGACGCCCAGGAGCAGAGTCACCCACAGCGCGATGTTCCCGAGCAGAGTCATGCGCCCGCCTCGGGCACCGCCTCGTAGCGGGATCCGCACTTGGCGAGCACGCTCGTGGCGTAGAACACGCCGTCCTTCTGGTAGCGGCCCTCCACGACCACTTCGACGCTGTCGGTGAAGGTGTCTGGCGGAAGCCCCCGGAAAACCACCGGGAAGCTGGTGGTCCCGTCACTGACGTCGAATCGAACGGTCTGGGTCGCGACGTCGCGTTCGACTGTCCCGCGCACGACATTGGCCCCCACCTTGACGCCAAGGTCGTAGAAGGTCGAATCGCCGTCCAGACGCTGGGCCAGTTCGGTCGGGGTCAAGAAGTACACGCCGGTCTCTTTGACGCCGACCGCCATGAGATAGCCAACGGTGACCACGACTAAAGACGCGCCGATCAAGAACTTAGTGCCGGCCTTCATCTCGTTTGCTCCTTGAGAAACCTGAACCATGGGCGACGGATTCGAGTGGGCCTGAGCAACGACCGCACCCGTAAAGAAATAGTAGCCAGGAGAATCGATCCTGAATAGCCGGTGAAGACCCCTTCATGCTCGGGCGCCGGCACGCTCCAGGACCCAGCGGACCGCCTCCCCAGCCGTGGCGACGCACGGGTAGTCCAGGGCGTCGGCGTACGGGCTCGCCAGCCCGACAACGGGCACCCCGGTGCGCACGGCGAGGGCGATCTCGGATAGGGTCCCCCAGCTGCCGCTCACGGCCACGATTGCCTGCGAGGCCCGGACGAGCAGGGCGTTCCGGACCTCACCGAGGCCGGTCGGAATCGCGACGGTCACGAACTCGTTCGCCTCAGCGGCATCGGAGCCGGGGAGGAGCCCCACGACCAGGCCGCCAGCCGCGGCTGCCCCGCGCGATGCCTCGCGCATCACGCCCGTGAGCCCGCCGGTCAAGACGATTGCCCCGCGCTCGGCCACCTGCCGACCCACGTCGAACGCAAGCGCTCCCTCGGCGTCGGTACATCGACCCGGACCGATGACCCCGATTCGGATCGTCATCGGCCCCCGTGCTCGGAGCCGCGTGCCCAGAACAAGGTGGTCGCGACAGCGCGCCGCCACCCCTCCAGGTCGCCGCCCGGCCCGCCTGGCTCGAACCGGTCGAAGTGTCTCCCTGCCAGCGCGTCACCCCCGTCTCGCCATACGCCGAGCGCCAGCCCGGCGAGGAGCGCCGCGCCGAGTGCCGTCGTCTCCAGCAGATCGGGGCGCTCGACGGGGAGCGCAAGCAGGTTCGCCTGAAACTCCAAGAGCCAATCGTTGGCGGCGGCACCGCCGTCCACGCGAAGGGCGCTCGGTGCCACGCCCGCGTCGGCCACCATGGCATCGAGCACTTCCTTGGTGCTGAACGCCATCGCCTCGAGCGCGGCGCGCACAACGTGCGCACCGGTCGTCCCGCGCGTGATCCCCACGAGCGTGCCGCGCGCCTCGCTCTCCCAGTGTGGCGCGCCAAGTCCGACCAATGCCGGCACGAAGAAGACCCCGCCGGTGTCGGTGATGCCGCGCGCCAGCTCCTCGGTGTCACGCGCGGAGGCAATGAGGCCGAGGCCGTCTCGAAGCCACTGGATCGCCGCACCGGCGATGAAGATGCTCCCCTCGAGCGCGAAGGCCGGGCCCCCGTCGGGGCCGCACGCTCGGGTCGTGAGCAGGCCGGATTTCGAAACCGCGCGCTGCGCACCGGTGTGCAGCAGGAGAAACGCTCCGGTGCCGTAGGTGTTCTTCACGTCCCCCGCCGTCCAGCACCCCTGCCCGAAGAGCGCCGCCTGCTGGTCGCCGGCGATGCCCGCCACCGGCACCTCGAATCCCAAGTGCTCATCGGTGGCCACCCCGAAGTCGCCACTCGAGGCCCGCACCTCCGGCATGGCGTGCCGCGGCACGCCGAAGAGGTCGAGCAGCTCGTCATCCCAGTCGCCCCGCTCGAGACCGTAGAGCAGCGTCCGGCTCGCGTTGGTGTGGTCGGTGGCGGTGACGGCACCGTCTGTGAGCCGCGCGACGAGCCACGCATCCACGGTACCGAAGACGACATCGCCAGCCTCCGCGCGCCGACGGAGATCGGCGTCATGCTCGAGCCGCCAGGCGATCTTCGTGGCGGAGAAGTAGGGGTCGGCCACGAGGCCGGTTCGCTCGCGCAGCATCGGTTCCTGCGGGGCCAGCGCGCGGCAGGCGGCCGCGGTGCGTCGGTCCTGCCACACGATCGCGCGGCCGAGGGGGGTCAGGGTGTCGCGCTCCCACGCGACGACCGTCTCGCGCTGGTTCGTAATCCCGATGCCAACCGGACGGACACCCGCCTGCCCCAGCGCATCGCGGGCTGCGTCGATCGTGGTCCGGAAGAGATCTTCGGCGTCGTGCTCCACCCAGCCCGGTTCGGGAAAGTGTTGGGGAAGTTCCCGATAGCCGCGGCCCAGCACGCGCCCGTCGTCGGCGATGACGAGCGCGGTCGACCCTGTCGTGCCCTGATCCAAGGCGAGAATGGCGCGCATCGCTCAGTCTCCGAACGGGGGTACGCGGAGTCCGCTGTCGGTGATCCAGCCCGTGATGTAGTCGGCGGGGGTCACGTCGAACGCCGGGTTCAAGACACCGACTCCCTGCGGGTGCGACACCTCAGCAGCGTCACGTTGCTCGATCGGGATGCCGTCGCCCGCTGGCGTGTTGACGTCGATGGTCGAGCTCGGCATGCAGACGTAGAAGGGAATCCGGTGGTGCTGGGCGAGGACGGCCAGCGAGTATGTCCCGATCTTGTTGGCGGTGTCTCCGTTTCGTGCCACCCGATCGGCACCGACGAGGACGACGTCGATCCGAGCGTCGCGCATGAGCGACCCGGTCGCCCCGTCGACGACGACCGTGGCGGGAACCCCCGCGCGGTGGAGCTCCCAGGCCGTGAGTCGGGCACCCTGCCCCACTGGGCGGGTTTCGCCCACGATCACCCGCACCGACCGTCCGAGCTCGTGGGCCCGGTAGATCGGCGCGAGGGCTGTCCCGATCCCTCCGGTGGCGAGGGCACCCGCGTTGCAATGAGTGAGCACGGTCGATCCATCTGGGACGAGCGACAGGCCGGCTTCCCCGATACGCCGGCACATCTCGCGGTCATCGGCCCACAAGCGGTCTGCGGTGTCGCGCAACCGCTCCCAGAGCTCCTGAGCGGGCGCGCTGCGCTCCCACGCGTCGCGTCGCATCCGCTCGAGGGCCCACCGCAGGTTCACCGCGGTCGGGCGCGTGCTTCCGAGCAACTCGAGCTGGCGCGCCGCCTCACCGAGAAACTCGTCGGGAGAGACAGTACGCCACGACCGCAGCCCGGCCACCAAGCCCATGGCTGCCACGATCCCGATGGCCGGCGCACCGCGCACCCGCAGCCGTACGATCGCCTCCGCGGTGTCTTCGGCGGTCTCGAGCGTCAGGTGTTCTTCACGCGCGGGCAGGACCGTCTGGTCCAGCACGCGCACTGCCCCATCGGCGGTCCACGAGAAGGCTTCCACTACCACGACGGCGAATCTATGGGCCTTGGCCAGACCCGGCCAGCGCGCTAGGATTCTCGCACCATGCCCGACGACGCGCTCCTCTTTGAGGTTCGTGACGGCGTCGCGTTCGTCACGATCAACCGCCCCGACAAGCTCAACGCGCTCAACGACGACCTGATCCGCGCCCTCACCGACGCGGCCGGGCGACTTGCCGCCTCCGATGAGATCCGCGGAGCCGTCCTCACCGGCGCCGGCCCGAAAGCCTTCGCTGCCGGGGCGGACATCGAGGTTCTCTCCAAACAGGGCGCCCTCGACGCAAAGGCCCGCTCGCTTCGAGGCCAAGCCATGTGCCGCCGCTTCGAGACGGCCGGTAAGCCGGTCATCGCCGCGATCAACGGCTACGCGCTGGGCGGGGGGTGCGAGTTGGCCATGGCCTGCACGCTGCGTGTCGCCAGCGAGAAAGCGCGATTGGGGCAGCCGGAGGTCAAGCTCGGAATCATCCCTGGATACGGCGGAACCCAGCGGCTCCCCAGACTCGTTGGCAAGGGGAGAGCGCTCGATCTGATACTCACGGCACGCATGGTCGACGCCCAGGAGGCTCTGGCGATGGGGCTCGTCAATCGCGTCGTGCCTGCCGATCAGCTCCTCCCGGAGACCGAGCGGCTCCTCCGCGAGATCCTCTCCATGGGCCCGCTCGCGGTCCGCCATGCCCTCGAGGCCCTCGATCACGGATTCGACCTCTCCCTCGAAGAGGGGCTCCTCCTCGAGGCCAATCTCTTCGGGCTCTCGGCAGCCACGGAAGACATGCGGGAGGGGTTACGCGCCTTCTTGGACAAACGGGAGCCCAAGTTCGGCGGCCGCTGAGCATCACGGTTGTGGCTGTCTTGGTCGCGACCGGCTGGGCCTGTCGAAGCGAGCGGCTTCGCCCTGGCCCGCCGGCGGTCGCGATCACGCTGGGGCAGAGCGTGGCCGGCCCGCTCGATACGATCAGCGGGTCGGTCCTGGCGACGGCCCCTGAGGGTCTCGACTCGGTCATCGTCGTGGTCGGGGACGAACGACTCGCCGTGGACGGTCGATTGGACACCGAGGTGCAGTTCAGCTTTCGCTGGCCCCTCGAGCTCCGGTTCTTCCCGGGAGATACGGCCTTTTTTGTGGCCATCGCCAAGGACCTGGAGCGGTTTACGGCGAGCGACACGGCCCCCGTTGTCATCGAGTAGCTGGCCGGTGCTAAGTCTTTGACTTAGCAGGTACTTCCGTCTAGTTTACCCCCATGCGAATTGGCGCTGTTCGCCGCCCCGAATGAGGGTCACACACCTCGGGGTACGGCACTTCCGTAACCTCGCCGCACTCGATCTGGACATACCCCCCGGCGGGGTCGTTTTGGTCGGCGACAACGGGCACGGCAAGACGAATCTGCTCGAGGCAATCCACTACCTGGTCCTGTTTCGCTCGTTCCGCGGGGCGCCCGATCGGGACCTCGTGGCGTTCGGCTCCGCGGGCTTCCACGTGGCCGGAGCGGTCGAGAACGGATCGGGGAGCCAGCGGACGGTCACGGCGGGGTTCGACGCGCGACTGGCGCAGAAGCGCGTCACGGTGGACGCCGCGCCGCACGCCCGGTTGAGCCGGGCGATCGGATCGCTCCGAGCGGTGCTCTTGAGCCCTGACGACCGGGAACTGGTCGCCGGGCCGCCGGCGGTGCGGCGGCGGTTCCTCGACGTGCTGCTCGCCCTCGTGGAGCCCGGCTATCTCGAGGCGTTGCGACAATACCGCCAGGCCCTTCGGCAGCGGAACGCAGCGCTCCGGCGCCAGCGCGCCACGGCGGCCACGGTGTTCGAGCCGGTGCTCGGCGAGGCTGGGAGCCGGATCACTGCGGCGCGGCAGCGCTGGGTGGCATCCGTCGGCGACCGGTTTGCTGCACACGTCGCGGCACTCGGCGAGCGGGCGCCCGTCGAGTTGGCGTATCGTGGCTCAACAGACGTCATCGACTACGCCGCCACGCGTGACCGCGACCTCGCACGCGGAAGCACGCTCGAGGGTCCGCATCGAGACGATCTCGCCCTGAGTCTCGCGGGCCGGCCGCTCGCCACCTTCGGGTCGTCGGGCCAGCAGCGGACGGGCGGGACCGCGCTCCGCCTGCTCGAAGCCTGGGCGCTCGAGGAACCGGTGCTGCTCATGGACGACGCATTCGCCGAGCTCGACGCCGAGCGGCGCGGCCGGCTTGCCGAGCTGGTTGAGGGACAGCAACGCGTTCTCGCCGTCCCGACTGACGCCGACCTTCCGGGCGGCGCAGGCGACCTTCCTCGGTGGCGCATCGAGCAGGGTGCGGTGCGGGCCGCATGAAGGCACGACGCCGTGCCCGGCTGACGGCGCTCCGTGAGCTCGTGCGGCCTGCGCTCAGCGCCCTCGGGGCCGGCGCGCGGGTCGAGCAGGCGCAGGTCGTGCTCGAGTGGGCGGAGCGGGTAGGCCCACAGATCGCCGCGGTCTCTCGCGCCCGCGCCGTGACGCCGGACGGCACTTTGTTCGTGGACGTCGCGTCGAGCGCGTGGGCCAACGAGCTCGCGCTCATGCAGCACACGCTCTTGGAGTTAGCCAACCGCGGCCTCGCACGCCGTCGGATCACGCGCATTCGGTGGAGCGTCGCGCCACTCGACGATCCACCCCCCACTCTCTGAAACGGAAGACCATGGCACGAAAGTCAGGCAACGGCGATTACGGCGCTGACGCGATCCAGGTGCTCAAGGGCCTCGAGGCGGTCCGCAAACGGCCCAGTATGTACATCGGCTCCACCGGCGCCCGCGGGCTCCACCACCTCGTGTACGAGGTCGTGGACAACGCGATCGACGAAGCGCTGGCCGGCTTCTGCGACCGGATCGAGGTCACGATCCACGAAGACGACTCGATCACGGTGAGCGACAACGGCCGCGGCATTCCGGTCGATGTCCACCGCACCGAGAAGTTGCCCGGCGTCGAGGTGGCGATGACGATGCTTCATGCCGGGGGCAAGTTCGACAAGCGGAGCTACAAGGTCTCCGGCGGGCTCCACGGCGTGGGCGTCTCGGTGGTCAATGCCCTCGCGGAGAAGCTCGAGGTCATCGTGGAGCGCGATGGGAAGCGCCACCGCATGGCGTTCGAGCGGGGCCGGACGACACAGAAGCTCGAGGTAACCGGAGAGACCAACGATACGGGCACGACCGTGTCGTTCCTGCCCGATTCGAAGGTCTTCACCGAGCGCCGCTTCGACTTCGGAACGCTTGCCACGCGCCTGCGCGAGCTTGCCTTTCTCAACAAGGGGATCACGATCGTGCTCGCCGACGAACGGCCCGACGGCCCGCGCGTCGATACATATCACTACAAGGGGGGCCTCTCAGAATTCGTTGCGTGGCTTCGAGGAAAGCGGAAGGCCCTCCATCCGAAACCGATCCTGATCGAGACGGTGAAGGACGAGGTGGTCATCGAGCTCGCCCTTCAGTACGATGATGGTTTCGGCGAGAACGTGTTCTCGTTCGTCAACAACATCAACACGCACGAGGGCGGCACCCACCTCACGGGCTTCAAGGCGGCGCTCACCAGAACGATCAACGAGTTCGCCAAGCACGGCGCCCTCAAGAAGGAGAGCTTTACGCTCTCCGGTGAGGACGTTCGCGAAGGACTGACGGGTGTGCTCTCACTGAAAGTGCGAGAGCCGCAGTTTGAGGGGCAGACCAAGACCAAGCTCGGCAACTCCGAAGTCGAGGGAATTGTCAAGCAAGTCGTGAACGAGCATCTCGGCAACTTCCTGGCCGAGAACCCGAGCGTCATACGGGCGATCGTGTCGAAGGCGGTGAGCGCGGCGCGGGCTCGTGAAGCGGCACGCAAGGCCCGGGAGCTCGTCCGACGAAAGAACGCTCTCGAGGGCGGGGTTCTCCCGGGCAAGCTCGCCGATTGCTCGCTCACCGATCCGGCGATGTGCGAGATCTACCTCGTCGAGGGCGACTCGGCCGGCGGGTCGGCAAAGCAAGGACGCGACCGGTCCTTCCAGGCGATTCTCCCGCTTCGCGGAAAGATCCTCAACGTGCAGCGAGCCCGAATCGACAAGGTGCTCTCCAACGAGGAAATCCGAACGATCATCACCGCGATCGGCACAGGCGTGGAAGAGGACTTCAAGATCGACGAGGCACGCTACCACAAGATCATCATCATGACGGACGCTGACGTCGACGGTGCCCACATCAGGACGCTTCTCCTCACCTTCTTCTACAACCAGATGCGGCCGCTCATCGAGGCAGGCTATGTCTACATCGCCCAACCTCCGCTGTACCGCGTGGCCAAGGGGCGGGAGGAGTTCTACGCCTACGATGAGGGAGAGCGCGACCAGTACGTCA
>JBDHCY010000006.1:0-38017 GCA_039591795.1 Gemmatimonadota bacterium
AGAGTGCGCGGATCGCGGCCACACCAGCCGCGCCCGCGTCTCGAGCGAGCCGCGCCCGTTCAATAGTAATACCCCCGATCGCGATCACGGGAACGCCGACGCGCACGATCGTCGCGAGGACGTCGAGCCCCTGCGGCCGGGCGCCCGGGTGGCTGGTGGTTGGGAAGACGGGCCCGAATAGGACGAACGCAGCGCCATCGGCGGCGGCACGCTCGGCCGCGCGTTCATCGTGGATCGATACGCCAAGCAGGCGGCCTGGCCCGAGGATCCGTCGCGCCGTGTCCACGGGGAGGCCGCGCTCGGGGAGCACGACACCAGCATGCGGGAGTGCCAGGGCGGTCTCGATGTGGTCGTTGATGAAGACTGCGGCCGGGGACACCGAGGCGAAGAGTCGTGCGAGCTGCCAGTGTGCTCGTCCCGTGAGGCCGGGCCCTCGGGCGTGCAGCGCGGTGCCCGCGGCAGCCAGGCTCCGCGCCCGCACGGCGAGATCCGGTAAGCTGGCCACGAGGTCATCGGTGACCGCATGAACAGCTGGGATCCTCACCGGAATTGCTGGCCGGGCGCGGCCCCGCGCCCCCGCGCCCAGGCATCGGCGGGCATGCGGGTACGTCCATCCGGCTGGATCTCCTGGATCTCGACCGACCCGATCTCGGCAGCGATCACGACACGCGGCGCGATCGTGAGGATGGTTCCAGGCTCTCCGCTATCCGAGCGGTGTGTGGGTCCGAACAGTTTCACCATCCGCCCGTCGAGCTCGGTCCACGCCCCAGGCTCCGGATCGAACGCTCGAATCCCACGGGCAACCGACATCGCGTCCGCGTTCCAACGGATGCGGCAGGCGTCGCGATCGATCTTCCGGGCGTAGGTTGCGTAGCGATCGTTCTGGGCCCGCGGTGTGACGAGCCCCTCCTCCATCAATGCGAGGCACTCGATGAGCGCCAGCGCACCGAGCTCGGCGAGCCGGACGGCCAATTCACCGCCCGTTTCGTCAGGAGCGACCGGGGTCTCGACCTGGTGGAGAATCGGACCGGCATCGAGCTCCTCGGTGAGCTGCATGATGGTGACCCCCGTGGTCTCGACCCCCTCGAGAATGGTCCAGGGAATCGGTGCGGCGCCGCGGAAGCGGGGGAGGAGAGACGCGTGCACGTTGACGAGGCCACGCGGCGGGATGGCCAGGAGATCTGGCTTGAGGATGTGACCGTAGGCGACAACGATGCCGAGATCGGGAGTGAGCTCTCGCAGCTCCTCGAGGAAATCTGCATGTGAAGGGCGTTCCGGTTGCAGCACGGGGACCCCGTCTTGCTCTGCCGCAACCTTGACCGGCGGCGGTACGAGGCGGGACCGGGAGCGACCGCGCGGGCGATCGGGCTGGGTGACGACACCGACGACATCGAAGCCCTCGCCGAGGAGCGCCCGGAGGGAGGGCACGGCAAAGTCGGGCGTACCGAAGAAGACGAGCCGCACCTCAGCTCTCCTGCGTCTCTGGGACGACCTCTAGCAGGTGTCCTTTCTCGCCCTTGCGCAGGCGGCGCCACTTCGCGAGCAGCAGGCGTCGGCGCACCGGGCTCACCCGGTCGATGAAGAGAATGCCGTCAAGGTGATCGATCTCGTGCTGCAGCGCTCGCGCCTTGAGCCCTTCCGCGTGAACCTGGATCTTCTCGCCTTCCTCGTTAAGCGCTTCCACGTCGACCGTCCACGCCCGGGCGACCTCACCCTGCAGGTCGGGGATCGAGAGGCAACCCTCCTCGTCCGCATCCTGCCCAGACTCCCCGACGATCGTCGGATTGATCAGTGCGATCGGTTCCCCATCGCCGACGTCTACTACCGCAACCCGATCGAGTGCGCCGATCTGGTTGGCGGCGAGACCTACACCCTTGGCGGCGTACATGGTCTCGAAGAGGTCGGCAACGAGCTGACGCGTCTCGTCGGTGGTTTGATCCACCGGGCGCGTTCGTTCCCGCAAGGCAGGCGAGCCGAGCAGGTGGAGGGGGCGGGGACTCACGCCTTTGCGGCCTCTCGTTCGGGTTCCCGCACCTCGGCGATCCGTTGACGCTCGACCACGAGGCGGGACTCGCCGGTGCGCAGGGTGACGCGATCGTCTTTGAGATGCAGCACCTCGCCGATGATCCCGCCGGCGGTGACCACCTCATCTCCCTTTTTGAGCTGGGAGATGCGCTCTTGGAGACGCTTCTGTTGCTGGCGCTGCGGTCGGATCAAGAGAAAGTAGAAGATGCCGACGATGGCTACCATTTGAATCAGGAATGCTGCCATGGAGCCACGAGACGAGCCGCCCGCGGGCGTGAAGGCGAGCGCAAGTGTAAGAAAGGTCACGTCGTTCCTCGCTGGTATCGGTCGATCCAGTCGGTTCGCCACCCGGCGAAGCGGCTGTGATAGATGGCGCGGCGGGCGTCTGCGAGCAAGCGCACAAGGAACCGAACATTGTGCAGCGAAAGAAGCCGCAAGCCGAGCAACTCTTCACTCGCGAACAGGTGCCGGAGGTACCCGCGCGTGTACGTGTTGCAGGTTTCGCAGTCGCATTCCTCGTCGAGGCGGGCCTGCGAGTTGCGCAACGAAGCACGCCGGATGTTCAACGGCCCGTCGACGGTGAACGCGGTCCCGTTCCGTCCGTTCCGCGTTGGCGCGACACAATCGAACAAGTCGATTCCGCGCGCCACGCCCTCGAGCAAATCCTCGGGGAAGCCAACGCCCATAAGATAACGAGGAATCTCTACTGGGAGTGCGGGTGTGAGCCGCTCGAGCACCTGGTACATGACGGTCTTCGACTCCCCGACCGACAGCCCCCCGATCCCGATCCCCGTCCAGGCCCCGAGCTCCAGAACGCGCTCGGCGGCTTCGGCCCGGAGGTCGTGGTGTGCGCCGCCCTGTACGATCGGCCACAGCGCTTGTCGGCTCGGTGCGGAGTCGGACAGCGCGGCGTGCGCGACTCGACTCCTCGCCAGCCATCGAGTCGTGCGCTCCAAGGCATCGCGCGCGGTGGCACGGTCGGCGCCGCCAGGCACGACGTGGTCGAATGCCATCGCGACGTCGGCACCGAGCTGCCACTGGATGTCGATCGCGGCCTCCGGCGTCAGGTGAAGCCGACTCCCGTCCACGTGGCTTCGAAACTCCACTCCATCCTCATCAACGCGCCGAAAGGTCTCGAGGGAGAATACCTGAAACCCACCGGAGTCGGTGAGGATGGGTCGCTTCCAGGCCATGAATCCGTGCAAGCCGCCGTGCGCCGAGACGATGTCCGGGCCGGGACGCAGACGCAGGTGATAAGCATTTGCCAACACCATGTCGACCCCAGCGGCCTCGAGATCGCGCGGAGAGAGGGCGCGGACAGTGCCCTGCGTGCCGACCGGCATGAACGCCGGTGTCTGCACCGAACCGTGGGGGGTGAGGAGCGTGGCGGCTCGGGCAGAGGCATCGATTCCGTCGACTGCAAATGTGACCGTCACACGACCGCCATGGCATCGCCGTAACTGTAGAAACGATACTCCGCGCGCACGGCCTGGTCATATGCCTGCATGACGTGCTCGTATCCGCCGAATGCCGCGACGAGCATGAGCAGCGTCGAGCGGGGCAGATGAAAGTTCGTGAGGAGCCGGTCGATGAGGCGGAACTCATACGGTGGCCGGATGAAGAGTCGGGTCGTGCCCGCACCGGCCGCTACCGTCCCATCCGGCCGCGCGAGCGTCTCGAGCACACGTGCGACCGTGGTCCCCACGGCCCAACAGGCTCCGCCGGCCGCTCGACGCTCGCTGACGAGCGACGCCTGGTCTGGAGTGAGAACGTACTCCTCCTCATGCATCACGTGGCGATCCAGATCGTCGGTCGTGACCGGTTTGAACGTGCCGAGCCCGATATGCAGTGTTAGCCGAGCGATCGCGACGCCGCGCTCACGAACTGCGTCGAGCAATGCCGGCGTGAGGTGTAATCCGGCCGTTGGCGCCGCGGCACTCCCTGGCACGTCAGCGTAGACCGTCTGGTACCGCTCCGCATCACCTGGCGCCGGCGCTCGGCGGATGTATGGCGGCAACGGTGTCTCGCCGTAGCGCTCCATCGCCGCCTCGGCGCTCAGCGTACCCACCCAGCGCAGCCGGCGCAGTCCCCCGCCGAGCATGGCGACGACCTCGACCTCAGCATCGGGTCCGAAGATCACGTGCCGACCCGGCTTCAGCTTCCCTCCGGGATGACCGAGGGCGAGCCACGTCCCGCCCGGTTCGGCTCGAAGCAGCAGGATCTCCGCTGGAGCGCCATTCGAGCGGTGGCCCCGCAGGCGGGCGGGAACAACTCGGGACGTGTTCACGACAAGGACGTCCCCCGGGGACAACAGGGTCGGGAGGTCGCGGTAGATGTGATGTCGTATCGCACCCGTTCGGCGGTCCAGGGCCAGCAGTTTGCTGGCCGCGCGGTCGGACAGCGGGCGCTGCGCGATGCGTTCGGGCGGGAGGTCGTAGTCGAAGGCGGCCGCCGTGCGCGGCAGGGTCACGGTTCGGCTTCGGTGACCAGGAATTGGCGCCGCTGGGCTACCGATTGGCCCGAGACGAGGTCGGTGATCGTGAGCACGACCCCGTACGTCGCTGGCGTGGCGTTCCCGAGGTCCACGGTCAGGTACTCTGGTTTCTCGGCGCGCGGGTCGATCACCGCCTGGCCCTCGTAGCTCAGCGCGACGGCATCGTCGCCGCGGGCCGACAGCCCGACGGCATCCAGGATCCCACCGATGATTCGACCCGCGACCGAGCCGCGCTCCACGTCTTTGACGGAAATCTCGAGGTCGACCCGGTAGCGGGCGATTCCCAGGCTGTCCGGCTGGAGATTGTACATCTCCCACAGGAGTGCTACCGGTTCGCTCGGATGGAAAAGGCCGATGCTCGGGTCGAGGAAGAAGTCAGTCCAGCGCTCGGGTGTGGAGTCCCGTGGCTCCACTCGCTCTGCGACGATCACCGTCGAGAGCCGTAGGGAATCGTTGGGGAACGGGTCGATTCGGAGTGGTGTCGTCGAGCGCGCCCGCTGCCCGAGCGCAGGGATCGCTGCTTCCACCCGGAGGAGGTACTCCCCCGGCATGAGAGAGAGCCGCCAGCTCCTGCGCTCGACGTGCGCCGTGTCGTCGAGGGCGATGCGTTCGGTTGTGACGTTGCGGTACGCGTCGCGGAGCCGGAGGTCACGCACGACGACGCCGGCCTCGAGCTGGACTTCGGCGGCAGTCGTGCCACCAGCCATGCGCCCGATCGGCGTGAAGCCGAAGACGGCGAGCGTGGTCCGGTCCTCGTCGCCACGAAACTGGGCCAGTTGCACGAGCGCGGTGTCGGCATCGTGCACCGCGGCAACGTTGTCGAAGCGCACCGGGACGACACGCGCCGCCTCATGCACGAACATCCCGAAGTCGCCCGCGAACGTCGCCTCGTCGGCCCCCGGCGCGACGGTGAAGACGAAGCGCAATTCGAACGTCGTGTAGGCCCACACGAGAGTGTTCCGCTGGCTCTCCAAGACGCCGACCGCATCCACCTCGCTGATCCGTGCCTGGCCGAGGCTCGCCTCAATGTCGGGTGGCCCATAGCGGAGATAGATCGCGGCACGCTCGTCCCGCCAGCCCCGCGCCTCGACATAGGTGAGTCGGGCGAAGAACTCCGTACGGACTTCGTTGAGGTCGGACAGATACGAGGGTTGCACCAGGCCCCAATAGATGGAGGCGAAGGTACGGAGTGCCTCTGGGTCGAGCTCGGCTGTGCGTGTGGCGTCCACCGGCTTGAGTATCGACGCTACGTCGAGGTACCGTCGGCGTTCCGAGGCGTCCATCCGAGCAAGCGCAGAGTCGAACGCCACCTCCGCATTGGCCCAGCGCTCGAGCTGCGTCAAGGCCAGTCCGCGCAACGCCCACGACCTCGGCGAATCCGGTGCGGCGCGTACGGCGCGGTCGGCCACCTCGAGGGCGTTCTCGGGCGCGCCCGCCTCGAGTGCCGTGACGACCCGGAGTCCCGCGGCACCGGCGTGGCCCGGAGCGGAGGCCAGAGCCGTGTCGAGCGCCGCCGCGATCTCGTCGAGGAGGCGCTCCCCTTCGGGGTCGGGGTCGGGCCGAGCGAATCGCTCGAAGAAGATCTCGACGTTCCGCCAGTCTTCCATGAATCCCCGCAGGTCGACCTGCGTGGCTTCGCCCTGCATCAGGTAGCGGTGTGTGACGATCTCGTATCGGCGCCACCGCTCACGCACTCGCTGATATCGAGCCTCGGTCAGAGCGGGGCTGCCAGTGCGCTCAGCCGCCTCGACCGCGCGGTCGAGGAGCCCACCCACCCCTCGCCGCGTGAGCACGAGGGTTCGGCTCCGCTCTGCGTTGGCGCGGGCGAGCCAATACTGGGCACTGTCGGGCGCGAGCTCGGTCGCGCGCCTGAAGTGTCCCTCGGCGCCACCTCGTCCGCTGGCCAACAGGAGCTGGCCCAGTTCGTAATGCGACTCCGCGTCCGAGTCGTCGCTCTCGAGGCGCGCCTCGAGCTCAGCGATCCGCTGCGCGGTGTCCATCGGCTGGCGCTCGTCCTGCGCCGTGACCCCCGGGCAGAGCGCAGTCGCCAAGCCGAGGAGAATGACCGGGAGTCGGATCATGCGTCGAAGATCGTGGGCTGCGTGCCCGACGGGGGGACGTAACCGAAATGCCGGAATGCCGCCTGCGTCGCGCAGCGACCGCGAGGCGTACGCTGCAAGAACCCCTGCTGAATCAGGAAGGGCTCATAGACTTCTTCGATGGTTCCCGGGTCCTCACCGACGGCAACGGCGATCGTGTTGAGACCCACCGGCCCACCGGCAAACTTCTCGATGACCGTCCGCACGATGCGTGCATCCATGTCGTCGAGCCCAAACTCATCGACATTGAGCCGCGCGAGAGCTTCCTCGGCGACTCGACGCGTCACAACTCCGTCGGCTCGTACCTGGGCATAGTCGCGGATCCGCTTGAGAAGACGGTTCGCTACGCGCGGCGTGCCGCGGCTCCGGCGCGCGATCTCCGACGCTCCCTCTTCGTCGGTAGGCACATCGAGCACGACAGCAGACCGGCTAACGATCAACGCCAGTTCCTCGGGCGGGTAGAAGCTCAGGCGCTCCACGAGCCCGAAACGCGCTCGCATCGGTGGCGTGAGCAAACCGAACCGTGTCGTCGCGCCGATCAGTGTGAACCGCTCCAGACGCATCGGGATGGTTTGGGCATTGGGCCCGTCGGCGATGCGCACGTCCACGCGGAAGTCTTCCATGGCCGGATAGAGGAACTCCTCCAGCGCCGGCCGGAGCCGATGGATTTCGTCGATGAAAAGAATGTCGCGCGGGCCAAGTCCAGTGAGGAGCGCGACGAGGTCGCCTGCCTTCTCGAGTACGGGAGCGGCCGTCGTCCGGATCTCCACATCGAGCTCCCGAGCCATCAGGAGAGCGAGCGTCGTCTTGCCAAGGCCGGGCGGACCGAAGAAGAGCGTATGATCGAGCGCCTCGTTACGATGCCTCGCCGCGTCGATCGCGATCTGCAGGCTCTCTTTCACGGCTCCCTGGCCGACGAAATCCAGAAGTCGGGATGGACGCAGGGATGACTCTGCCGACTGTTCCTCGGCGAGGACCGCGGGAGTCGTGATCTCGGGGCGCGTCATGGCTCGTCAGGCCGCCCGGGCAGTCCAGCGGACTGGCCGGGCGGTTGGGGTGATTCCGTGTCGTGTACGGCAGCTCAGGCACCGGTCGTCGGCCCGGGACGCGTCCACCGGCACGAGCTTCCGGTTCACGGTCCCGCACCGGGTGCAGACCCACTCGGCGGTATGGCGTTCGCTCATGTGCGTGTCAACCGTTGAAGGGCTCTACGGATCAAGGTAGCGCTGTCCGCACCACCGTCGTCTGCGACGACACCGCGCAGGGCGGTGTCGGCCTGGGATGGACCGTAGCCAAGGCGGACGAGCGCTTGCAGCGCGGCCTCCGTCTCGCTCGACACGGGCGCGCCGTCGGTCGCCGAATCGACGTCTTCGAGCTTGTCAGCCAGCTCGACGGCCAGCCGTTCAGCCGTGCGTCGTCCCACACCGGGGACACTCGTCAGCACGGCGAGGTCTCGATCGCGCAAGGCGCGAGCGAGACGTGGCAGGCCGAGCGCCGACACGAGGGCCATCGCGAGGCGGGGCCCAACCCCAGAGACGCCCAGGAGCCTTTGAAAGATCCGCCGGTCGCCTTCCCCGCTGAATCCGAACAGCGCCCATCCGTCGTCGCGCACCACGAGCAACGTTGCGAGCTCGACCCGTCCCCCGACCGCCGGCAGCCGCTCCAGCACCGACCGGGGCACGGCGACCTCGTAGCCCACACCACCCCCGGTCTCGACGACGATGCGATCGCCCTCACGCGCCACGACGGTCCCAGCGAGACGGGCGATCATTGGCGCCTTAGCAGGTGTGTCAGGGCAACCGCGACGCCATCCGCCGCATCCGCCGGTGCGGGAGGCGCCGCCAAGCTCAGCAGCTGAGCGACCATGTATCCAACCTGTCTCTTCCCCGCGCGTCCCGTTCCGACCACTGCTTTCTTTACCGTGGCTGGTGGGTACCGCGCGATCGTGACCTCCGCCTGTGCCGCCGCAAGCAAGATCACGCCGTGCGCCTGACCGAGTGTCACCGTGCTGTGGACGTTGCGCCTGAGGAAGACCGACTCCAGGGCGACCACCGTGGGTTGATGTCGGCTGATGAGCTCGCACACGCCATCATAGATGTCCGCCAGACGCACGGGGAGTGCCGCTCCTCGGGCCGGACGGATCACGCCGCATTCCACGAGCTGAGCGCGGCTCCGACCGCCCCCGTCCACCACCCCGTAGCCAGTGACCACCGTCCCCGGGTCGACGCCGAGCACCCTCACCCTGCTTGCCTGGCTCTCAGCCGCCCACCTCCAGCATCTCCTGCGCGTCGATGTCGAAATTCGAGTGCACGCGCGCCACGTCGTCGAGATCGTCGAGCGCCTCGAGAAGCCTAAAGACGCGCTCTGCGTCTCGTCCTTCCACGCGAACTACCGTCTTCGGCATGAGGGCCAGCTCGACGGACGACGCGTGGACCCCGCGTTCTTTCAAGACCCCAGCGACCGCGTGGAGGTCAGCGGGCTCCGTCGAAACGAGGTAGTGATCGCCCTCGCGCGAGACGTCCAATGCGCCGGCCTCGAGCGCGGCTTCGAGCACGGTGTCCTCCGACATCTCGGCTCCCTCGACGGTAATGTGCCCTCGCCCTTCGAACATCCATGCGACGGAGTTCGCGCTGCCCAAGTTGCCACCGTGCCGCGAGAAGAGGTGCCGGATGGCCGCGACGGTTCGATTGGCATTGTCGGTGGTCGCCTCGACCATGATGGCCACGCCACTCGGGCCATACCCCTCGTAGGTCACCTCCTCGTAGATGACGCCCTCGAGCTCGCCCGTGCCCTTCTTGATGGCCCGTTCGATATTGTCAGCGGGCATGTTCTGCGCTTTCGCGGTCTCGATGGCAACGCGCAACCGAGCATTGCCGGTGGCGTCACCGCCGCCCTCCTTCGCCGCGATCGTGATTTCCCGGATCAACTTCGTGAACGCAGCGCCCCGCTTGGCGTCAGTGACCGCCTTCTTGCGCTTGATCTGTTTCCATTTGCTGTGGCCGGCCATCGCGGGCCCCTCGCGTGCGCGCGGACGGAACGGAACGGGCGGACGGACGGGTGGCCCCGCCGATCCGCCCGACCTCGCCTGCAAGATAGTCATCCACCCGTATGCCGAGGAAGAGTGAGCGTCAGCGCTCGGGATCGAGCATGTCTTCGAAGCGCATCCACGGGTGGTAGAAGTACAGGTCGACAAACCCGGTTGGGCCGTTGCGGTTCTTCGCCACGATCAACTCCGTCGCGCCTTCGACTTCCGGCCCCGGGCGATGCATCTCCTCGCGATACAGTGCGAGGACGACGTCGGCGTGCTGCTTCACACTTCCCAAGGCACCGAAATCGTCCAGCGTCGGTCGCGGGTCGACCCGTCCACGCGCGTGGGTGGCGAGTTGCGTGACGACGAGGAGCGGTACCTCGCGCGAGATCGCGAGCGCCTTGAGGTGTCGAAGCACGAGGGCGAGGTCCTCGTCCTGCGCGGTTCGACCGGCCGGCGCGGGCACGAGCTGCAGGTAGTCGACGACAACGAGCCCGGCCGTGGTCGCACTGAGCTGGTCTGCGAACACGCTGAAATCGGCGGCGTCGAGATGCCTCACCTCGAGCGGGGCTCCGCGCAACCAGAGAGCCGCGGCGCGGACGTCGGCGCGGGCCGGGTCGCGCACCGCGCCCGCGCGCAGGTCGTCGATCCGCACCCGCCCCTCGATCGCGAGCGCGCGCTCCATGAGCCGATCCTCGGTCATCTCGCCGGTGGCGAAGAGCACTGACGTGCCTTGCCGAACCGCGCGCAAGGCAAAGGCCAGGGCAAGCGCCGATTTCCCCACGCCAACGTCTCCGCCAAGGACGATGAGGTCGCGCTTGCGGAAGCCGCCCCCGATGAGCGCGTCGAGCGAGGGGAAGCCGGAAGGAACGGTGTCTCCGGACGATTCTCGGTCTTCCTCGATACGCGCAACGACCGCGTCGACCGAGGAGCGCTTCCGGCGCAACGTCATCGCGTCGATGACGCCAGCTGTGCAGCGCGCGCGGCGAGGGCCACGGCATCGCTCGGCTCCGCGCCAAGGGCCTCCCGGGTCGCTGCGGCGAGGTCCTGAAGCGCCAGGGCGACGGTCTCGGGGTCGACCTGCTCGAGCGGAGCGTACACGGCCGTGATTGCGCGGCGGAGCGGAGGGGGCAAGGTGAGGGTGGCGAGCCGCCGACGCAGGGCGGCAACTCGCCGTCGCTGCGCTTTGGCGTCGGCCGCGTCAGGGGGCAGCACGCCCTCGGCCACCCGCACGACGAGCCACAGGGCGAACAGTCCCTCCCGCTTGGGGCCGGGCGCCGCGGCCGCGAGGAGCCCGAGCAGGCGATCCTCGGTCGGCGACCAGGTGCTCACGCGGCCATCCGTTCCAATGCGATCCGGACCTCGGCGGGTGCGATGTCTCTGAGACACGAGTGGTGCCCGAGGGGGCAGCGTGGTCCACCTTGCGCGGAGCAGGGGCGACAGGCGAGGTCACGCTCGAGGACCTCCGCGCGGGCCCGATAGGGGAGGAACCCAAACCGAGACACGGTTGGTCCGAACATCGCGACGACCGGCGTGCGCACTGCCGTTGCGATGTGCATGACACCCGTGTCGCCGGACGCGAGTGCCGTGGCTCGGCGGACAATGGCTCCCGTGCCCTGGAAGTCGAACGCGCCGCATGCTGACCACCCGCGCGGCGCGGCCATCGCCGCGATGCGGCGTCCGAGCTCAGCTTCCGCAGACCCTCCAACGGCGACGACGGCGTGTCCCGCTTCCGCAAGCTCGCGGGCGAGCGTCTCCCATCGGCGAACCGGCCAGCGCTTTGTCAGGTGTGCCGCGCCCGGCGCCAGCGCGAGAAACGGTTGGTCGCCGGGTCCCTCACCGAGCCAAGCTGCTGCGCGTTCCTCGATCTCCGGAGCGATCCCCAGCTCCGCCGGATCGCCGTCGGGCGTGACCTCCAGTACGCGAGCTGCTTCGAAAAAGCGTTCGGCTTCGGGCGTGCTGTCACGATAGAGATCACGCTTCGTCCTGATCAGCAGTTCGCGCGCCCAGCGGCGCTTGCCGTATCCCGACCACCGAGTGCGGACGAGGCGTCTCAAGGCCCGGGTGCGCAGCGACCCTTGGAGGTCGAGTGCATGGGTGTACGCGTTGGCCTCGAGTCGGTGAGCGAGGGCCCGAAGTGATGCTCGTGGCTCGACCAGCTCGATGGCGGAGATGTGCGGGTTGTGCGAGATGAGCGATGCGAAGGCCGGGCGGGTCAGGACCGCCAGGTGAGCCGTAGCGTGCCGCCGACGCAAGGCGCGGAGAAGGGGAGTGACGAGCAAAACGTCGCCGGCCGAGCTGAAGCGCACGACCAGGATACGCATATCCGGCAATGTACGGGCGGGGCCGTGCCGCTGCCAGGCGTGGGTGTGCGCGTTAAGTTCCGGCCATGCCGCGTCCCAAGACGATCCTCTGGGTCGACGACGAGATCGACCTCCTCGTTTCGCACCGCTCGTTTCTTGAGGAGCGGGGGTTCGCCGTGGAGTCGGCATCCCATGGCGACGATGCGCTGCAGCTACTTCAGCGGCAGCCATACGGCGTCGTCTTAATCGACGAGCAGCTTCCCGGGCGGCGGGGTCTCGAGCTGTTCGGAGAGATCCGCGCGATCGATCCGGCCGTGCCCGTCGTGATGGTGACCAAGAGTGAGAACGAGGAGACGCTTCGCGAGGCGATCGGAGCCGAGCTGGCCGATTATCTCGTCAAGCCCGTGAGCCCGAGGCAGGTGCTCAGCGTGGTCACTCGACTCGTCGAGGGAGATCGCATTCGCCAGCAGCAACTGTCGCGGGAGTTCGTCTCACGCTTCCGAGCGCTCGAAGCGCGCCGGGGCGCTGCCCTCGGATGGCGTGAGTGGATCGAAGTGACGTCGGAACTCGCCCGCTGGGAGGTCCGGCTGGCGGGAAGTGGGGAGGCAGGGCTGCGCGACGCGCTGGCGTCACTGCAGCAAGGGCTGCGCACGGACTTCGCTGAGTTCATTCGGGTGCACTACCCCCAGTGGCTCGCGGAGCCGCGAGGTGATCGGCCGCCTCTCTCGGTGGACGTCGGCGCCGAGTTCCTCGCGCCGATTGTGCGGAGCAACGGCCGTGCCCTGCTACTCATCATCGACTGTTTACGCCTGGACCAGTGGGAGGCGATTACCGATCTCGTCAGCAGACTCTTCGATGTCGAAGTGTCGCACTACTACTCGATCTTGCCTACGGCGACGCCGTTCGCTCGCAATGCAATCTTCGCCGGGCTGTATCCAAGCGAGATCGCGCAACGCCACCCGGCATGGTGGGGCGACCGAGACGACGAGAGTCTCAACGCGCACGAGGCTGAGCTGCTTGCGGAGCAGCTCCGCGAGCTCCTCGACGCACCGGTGCCGGTGCGCTACGAAAAAATCGCCGGCGTGGGCGAGCCACATGATTTCCTGAAGCGCCTCCCCGCCCACCTGGCCCAAGACGGTGTGACGGCGCTCGTCTTCAACTTCGTCGACCAGCTCACGCATGGGAGATCGGAACACGTCATTCTCTATGAGGTCGCGAAGGATACCGATGCCCTGCGGGCGCTCACACGAACCTGGTTCGAGCGATCGTCCGTCTATGCGGCGTTGGCCGAGGCGGAGCGTCGTGCCGTGCCGGTCTTGCTGACGACCGATCACGGATCGATTCACTGCCACACGCCGGCCACGGTCTACGCCAAGCGAGATGCCACACAGAACCTCCGGTACAAGTTCGGCGAGGACATTCGCGCCGAGGGTGAGCACGAAGCCATCACGGTCACGGATCCGTCGGCCTGGGGTCTCCCGCCGCTGGGCCTTGGGAAGAGGCTCCTCCTCGCGACCGACGACCGCTTCTTCGTCTATCCCACAAAGCTGCGGGAGTACCAGGCGCGGTACCGCGGAGCCTTCCTCCATGGCGGGGTGACTCCCGAGGAGATGATCTTGCCGATCGCCCTCTTACTCCCGCGTGGGAGGCGATGAGTGGGTCGGCTCAGCCGTCTCCTCGTCTATCTCCGTCCGTATGCCCCGGCAATTGCAGCCGGGGCGTTCTTGACGCTCGCCACGGCGATCTTCGAAGGATTCACCTTTGCCCTGATCATTCCGTTTCTCCGAACGCTCTTCGGCGAGACGGCGCTTCCCAGCTCCGGCACGGCGGTGGAGGAAGTGCTCGAGCGAGTCGTCGGTCCCTGGCTGACAGCCGGCACTCCGGGCACGGCGATCCGCAACGTCGTCGTCGTGGTCCTGATCGCCGTGGCACTCAAGAACCTCACCGCCTACGGGGCTGCCTATTTGTCGGTCGTGATGCAGGAGGGGCTCGTACGAGACCTCCGAGTGGCGGTCTACCGACATATCCAGCGCCAGGACCTCGGCTTCTTCCACCGGACCCGGGGCGGCCAGCTCGTGTCGCGTGTGGTTGCCGATGCCGACCAGACCCGCCACCTCGTGACGGGCATCATGAACTCGCTGCTCATCAACGGTGCGCTCATCGCCGTGTATCTAGCCATCCTGCTGTCCCTGTCGTGGAAGCTCAGCCTCCTTTCCTTGCTGCTCGCACCCGTGCTGGTGCTGGGCATCCGGCCAGTCCTCTCCCGTTTGCGGGTGCAGGGCCGCCGCTGGCTCGAGGAGCGAGGTGAGCTGACCAGCGTACTGACGGAGACGGTCAGCGGCGCGAGGCTCGTCAAAGCACACGGCGGCGAGCGGTACGAGGCGCACCGCTTCGGTGTCGCGGCCGACCGCTCCCGCAAAGGGGCACTTCGCGCGCAGCGCTTCGCGCTGCTCGCCAGCCCACTGTCGGAAACGTTTGGCGCCGTCGTCACCGTGCTCGTGCTGACGTTTGGCACCAGCCTCGCGATGGGTCCGTCAGCGTCTCTCCGGCCCGAAACATTGATCGCATTTCTCGCGGTCACGCTGCGCCTCATGTCCCCCGTCAAGTCGCTGACCCAGATGCCAACGTTGTTCGAAACAGCGCTCGTGGCAGCGGATCGCATGTTCGAGATTCTCGACCTGCCGTCAGCGGAAGAGGATGCTCCCGACGCCCGGCCACTCGACCGCTTCGAACGTGCTCTCGTCTACGAGCAGGTGTGGTTCGCCTACGAGGAGAATGAGTGGGTCCTACGGGACATCTCGTTCACCGCAGAGCGAGGCCAGGTCATCGCGATTGTCGGGCCGTCTGGCGCGGGCAAGTCGACGCTCGTCGATCTCCTCCCACGCTTTTACGATCCGGGGCGCGGACGCATCACCATCGACGGCATCGATCTCCAAGCGGTACGCCGGACATCGCTGCGGCGCCTGCTCGGCATCGTGAGCCAAGAGACGGTGATCTTCAACGACAGCGTTCGCCGCAACATCGCCTACGGTCACGACGGTGAACTGGACGACGCCGCAGTCGAGGCCGCTGCTCGTGCTGCGAACGCGCACGAGTTCATCCTCATGCTGCCACAGGGGTACGACACAGTCCTCGGTGAACGCGGCGCTCGGCTCTCAGGAGGTCAGCGTCAGCGCATCGCGATCGCGCGGGCACTCTACCGCGACCCACCCATCTTGATCTTCGACGAGGCGACGAGTGCCCTCGATTCCGAGTCCGAGCGGCAGGTGCAGGAGGCAATCGAGCGATTGCTCATGGGGCGGACCGTGCTCGTGATCGCACACCGGCTCTCGACGATCCGCCACGCTTCGGAGATCCTCGTGCTCGACGGCGGTGGGATCGTGGAACGCGGGCGCCACGACGATCTCCTCCTGCGCAATGGGCTCTACGCTCGGCTGCACGCGGTCCAGTTCGGACCCGTTGCGGCGTCGTAGTCGCAGCTCGTCCTCGCCCGCTACACGTTCGGAAGAAGCCGACCGTGCTCGATCACGTGGGCGTATTGCTCGAGATACGCCCGCGTCATGGAGAGGTGGGTGAAGTGCTCGAGCACCCGGGCGCGGCACGCGTCAGGCGCCCAGTTGGCCACGCGGTCGAGGGACGCAGCTAGAGCGTCTATGGAGGTGTGAAGCTCGCCCACCTCGTCGGTGATGATCTCAGGAAGGGCGCCGCGCGGCGTGCCGACGACCGGTGTGCCGCTGACGAGCGCCTCGATGATCGTCAACCCAAAGGGCTCGTCCCACTGAACCGGAGCCACGAGGGCGCGGGCGCGAGCGAGGAGGCGTCTCTTGCGCTCGCCGCCGACTCGACCCACGTAGCGGACCCCGGGGCGCCACACCAGCCGCCAGCCGCCAGCGACCACGAGCCGCTCTCGCCGCCGGTGGGCAATCGCCATCGCCTCGCGGTACCCCTTCACCCGATGCAATCGACCCAGAAAGAGGAGGTAGTCGTCCTTTTCCGTGTCGAACCCGTACTCGGCCGGGTCAAGGCCGTTGTGCACGAAAGTCGCGCCGCCGTGACGGAGCGCATGGTCGCGCGATACGTACACCGTCCGGGGGCCGGCTGGTCGGTCTGGGGCGTTGCCATGCTGAGTCTCGATGTACGGTCGCCGGGGCGGGTTATAGACAGGCGTGTGATAGTGCGTGACATCCACATCAGGCGGGAGACGATCTTCCGCGTTCGTCGGGAGCGCCTGCTTCGGATGGATATCGAGGTGGATGACGCGCGTGTCGGGGAGTTTCGTGCCCCGGGCCGCGACGACAGTCACCTCGTGACCAAGAGCCTGAAGGCCGCGTGCCAACCAGACGATGACGCGCTCGGTCCCGCCGTACCGAGGGACCGGCAGACGGAAGTTGCACAGCAGCCCCACGTGCACGGCGTCGCTCCGGGACCTACGACGGTGCCGCGACCGTGCGTGCCGTGATGGCCCGCGTCGGACAGACGCGCAGGTAGCTGCCGTCGAGCGGCGACCAATCCTGTTTGGGCTGGAGACAGACCGCCTTGCCCTGTTCGTCGAGTTGGAAGACGGTCCGTGGGCCATGGGTGAGGCACGCCTCACACCCGATGCAGCGCTCCCGGTCGACCTCGACGTGGACCCGTCGGCGTGGGTACACCCCTTCGCCGCCGACCGGCGGAAACCACGGTGCATCGAGCACCTCGGCCATGGCGCGCGCGCCCTCGGCGAGGAGCTCGCTCCGGTGCGCGAACGAAAAGAGCGAGAGATGTCCGACGCGTGGGCGCACCAACACGAGTGGGGGTGTCTGCCACCGACGGAGCTGTCCCTCGAGCACGCGCTGCATCATGAGTTCAGCGGCACGGCTGTAGATCGAGGCAAAGCCGCGATCTTCAACTCGCTCGCGCGTCGCCGTGGTTCTGCCGACGTCCACGGCCAGCACGAAGTCGAGCGGCTGGCGCGCCGCGATGGCCACGGGGAGGTTGCTGATCGTCGCACCGTCGACGTAGTAGCGGCCCTGGATCTCACCCGGCGGGTAGATGCCCGGCAAGGCGCATGAGGCGTAGACGGCGTCGGCCACCGCAACGTCGCGCAGGCCCGGGAGACCCCAGAAGACGGGTGTTCCTGCATTGATGTCCACGGTATTGACGAGGAGCGGACGCTGGAGCCCGTCGAAGGTCGTCGAGCCGAGAAACCGCCGGGCCAAGGCTTCGAGCGGCTCGCGCCGGTAGACTGCCGGAGAGAGCATGCGCCGGAACGCCATGTTGAAATGTGCGATGCGGAAGAGATCAGACCGCACGAGGCGTTCAGCGCCAGAGCGGATCTCACCGATGTGCGTGCCGTTGCACCAGGCCGCAGCGATGAGGCTCCCCACGCTGTTGCCCACGATTTCGACAGGATCGAGCTCCCGCTCCACGAGCGCCTCGATCACCCCGATGTGTGCCAATCCGCGAAGTCCGCCACCGCCAAGCACGAGCGCGAACCGCATCCTTGCCCCTCCGACTTCGGCCTGAGTAACGTAGGTCGTGCGACATCACGTGCGCCACGGCCCCAGCCGGCTCGAACAGCGTGTGCTCGCGTGAGGCACGAACCGTGACCGATGCTGCCGTACAACCTAACTTCGGGGCGCTTCGGGCCACCGAGTTTCCGTGGACCGCCGAGACGGCCTATCTCAACAACGCCTCGGTCGGCCCCATCCCCGAGCGGACGAGGCGGGCGCTCGACGCGTTCAACGCCAAACGTACTGCTCCCCACCACCTCCCCGACCGGGACCTCCTCGGCATCCTGCACGAGGCGCGCGTGCGCGTCGCACGGCTACTCAATGCCGACATCGAAGAGATCGCGTTAGCGTCCAACACGAGCTACGGTCTCAACCAAGCCGCAGGGACGCTTCCGCTCGATCCCGGCGACATCGTCCTCCTGTCCGACCGCGAGTTCCCGGCGAACGTCTATCCTTGGCTCCGCCTGGGCGAACGGGGTGTACAGGTCGAGATCGTACCGTGCACTCCTGAGGGGTGGCCGGACGAGGAATACCTCATCGAACGCGTGAGTGAGCCACGAGTGCGCGTTCTGGCCATTTCGCTCGTTCAGTTCGCAAATGGCTTCCGCGCCGATCTGGCCCGGATCAGCACCGCGTGTCGCGCACACGATACCTTCCTTGTCGTCGACGGCATCCAGGGGATTGGGCAGTGCCCAGTCGACGTTCGCGCCACGCCAGTCGATCTCTTGGCCTGCGGCGGGCAGAAGTGGCTCCTCTCTCCATGGGGGAGCGGGTTTCTTTACGTCTCCCGGGAGCTTCTCTCGCAGCTCGAGCCGACCTTCGTCGGGTGGATGGCGTTCCAGGGCACGGACGATTTCACCCGCCTGCTCACCTATGACCCAACGCTGCGAGACGACGGATTCCGCTTCGAGCTGAATACGCTGCCGTTTCAGGACTTCTACGGAATGATCCACTCGTTGGACCTGATTCTCGACCTCGGCGTGGATCGCATCGCAGAGCACACGCGGGCTTTGGGCGAGACGCTACTGCCCTGGGCCGACGAGCGCGGGATGCGAGTCGTGTCACCGCGTGACGCGTTGCATCGTTCGGCGATCGTGTCTCTCGCGCCTCCACATCCGGCCGAAGCCTATCATGCATTGAAACGCGCCGAAGTGGTGTGCAGCCTGCGCGAGGGCGCGCTCCGGTTCTCACCGCACGCCTACAATACGCGCGACGAGCTCGAGAAAGTGATCGACGTGTTTGAGGGCGAGTGGTGGCCCCAACACGTGCCGCGCTAGCTGCGGACCTCGTGTGCCAGGGCGTAGTGCTTGGCCCCGCGGCGCAAGAGGACATAGCCACCCTCCAGCCAATCGGAAACCTCCAACCGGCGGTCGGCCTCGACACGCTGCTGGTTGAGGTACACGCCACCCTGCGCGATGGCTCGCCGAGCTTCGCCTTTGGACGAGACCAGCTGTGCAGCCACGAGGAGCTCGACGAGCGTCGCTTCCTCAGAAGCGGGAGCCGTTGGCAGCTCGCGCGCGAGGTCGCCGAAGACGCCCGCCCGGGCTCGCCGCGGATCGAAGCCTCCGAACAGGACCGCAGCTGCCTCTTCCACGCGCTGCGCCGCGGCATCGCCGTGCACTCGCGCCGTCACATCGTGGGCAAGCGCTCGTTGCGCTGCCCGTTCCGCCGGAGCCTCGGCGGCGCGCCGGGCGAGGTCCGAGATGGTCTCCGCATCGAGCAGCGTGAACCGACGGAGGTGTGTCTCGACATCGCGGTCGTCTACATTCATCCAGAACTGCAAGAACTGATACGGCGTCGTGAGCTCAGGGTCGAGCCACACGGCACCGCCTGCGGTCTTCCCGAACTTCCTGCCGTGGGGCGTCGTCACCAGGGGTGCGCAGAGTCCGTGCGCCCCTGCCCCGGTGACGCGCCGAATCAGGTCGGTCCCGGCGGTGATGTTCCCCCATTGGTCGCTGCCTCCCACCTGCAGCTCACATCCCTCGGAGCGGTAGAGGTGGAGGTAGTCGTACGCCTGAAGCAGCATGTAGCTGAACTCGGTGTACGAGATCCCGGTCTCGAGCCGGGCCTTTACCGCCTCCTTCTGGAGCATGACGTTGATCGTGAAGTGCTTGCCGACGTCGCGCAGGAAGTCGATGAGCGGCAGCCCCCCCAGCCATGATGAGTTGTGGCACACGCGAAGGGCATTTGGACCCGATTCGTCGAGAAAGCGGGAGAGCTGCTGCTTCTGGTTCTCGGCGTGCTCCTCGACCTCGGCGCGCGACAGCAGGGGGCGCTCCTCTGATCGGCCGCTGGGGTCTCCGATCAGGGCCGTCCCATCACCGACCACGACCACGGGATGATGTCCGTAGCGCTGGAGGTGTACGAGCAGCATCACGACGATGAGGTTGCCGATCTGAAGGCTCCGGGCGGTCGGATCGAAGCCAGCATACCCGTGAAGCGGGCCCGCCGAGAGCCGATGGGAGAGCCCCGGTGTCGCCTCGTGCAGCAAACCGCGCCAGGCCAGCTCGTCGAGCAGGGGGTCGGTCATGGCGCGGAATCGTAAGAGCGCCCAGGGGCAGTAGCAAGCGCCGGCGCCTCCGGCTAGCTTGCGACTCGTGGCATCTCTCGTCGGACGCTGGGCGCGCGCCACGCCCATCCCACCAGCTGTCTGGCGCTGGCTCGCGCTCGTTGCCGTGCTCGGTACCGCCTTCGGTGGTGGTCTGGGGTTCGGTTCGTGGACCCGAGCGTGCACGGCAGGGCGCTGCCCCAGCATCGGCGTGCTCACCGAGTACGTCCCCCAGCAGACATCGAAGGTCTACGCAGCCGACGGCCGCCTCATCACCGAGTTGGGGATCACGCGCCGCACGGTCTTGCCGCTGGCCGAGATCCCGCCGGCGCTCCGAGACGCAGTCATCGCCGTCGAGGACAAGCGGTTTTTCAACCACAGCGGCATCGACTGGATCCGCTTCTTCGGCGCGGCTCGCGCCAACCTCGCGCAGCTTCGTTGGGCCCAAGGTTTCTCGACGATCACGATGCAGGTGGCGCGCAACGTCTTCCCCGATCGGATCTCGCGAGAGAAGGTGCTGACGCGGAAGATCAAAGAAGGACGGGTGGCGATCGAGCTCGAGCAGACGTTCGACAAGGACCGTATTCTCGAGCTCTACCTGAACCAGATCTATCTCGGGAGTGGCGCCCACGGCGTCGAAGCGGCGGCGCAGCGCTACTTCGGAAAGTCGGCCCGTGAGGTCAACGTGGCCGAGGCGGCCCTCGTCGCGGCGCTGATCCAGCTTCCCGAGAGGTACAATCCGCGTCTGTTTCCAGATCGCGCCGTACGCCGCCGCAACCTGGTCATCCGCCTGATGCGGGATCAGGGCTACCTGGGCCGCCACGAGGCTGAGTACTGGCAGGCCTATCCGCTTGAACTCGAGGCGGGTGTGGGCATCGGCGCTACGGCGGCCTACTTCGTCGAGCACGTGCGCCAAGAGCTCGAGCGCCGGTTCGGGCCGTCACGGCTCTACGAGGAAGGGCTGAGCATCTATACCACGCTCGATCCCGATCTCCAGGAAGCTGCCGAACGTTCGCTCGAGGCTCAGCTCACGCGGGTCGAGGAAGACTCGGCGGTGGGCGGTGCGTACCTCGGCGAGCTGACCTACCAGCAGTACTTGGAGCGCGGGCTCGAGAGCGGTGAGGCACAGGGACCGTTCACGCCGTACCTACAGGGCGCCCTCGTGACCATCGACGCCTCGACCGGATATGTGCTGGCGCTCGTTGGGGGACGCGACTTCCGCGATTCCAAGTTCAACCGGGCGAGCCAGGCCATGCGCCAGGCCGGGTCGGCATTCAAGCCGTTCGTCTATTCCGCCGCCGTTCGGGCGAACCGTCCTCTCTCGTACATCGTCAACGATTCCGCGATCTCGATGCTGCAGATGGATTCGACGATGTGGGAGCCCAAGAACTACGACGATACGACGTTCGGTCGCATGCCGCTGCGCCGCTCACTCTACCTCTCGCGCAACCTCTCCACGATCCGCCTCGGGATGGAGCTCGGCGAGCAGACCGTCATCGGCGAAGTGCGCAAGTACGGCCTCACGAGCCGCATGCGTCCCTATCCGTCCCTGCACATCGGTGCAGCTGACGTGACGCTGCTCGAGATGACGGCGGCGTTCACCTCTTTTGCCAATCTCGGTGATCGCACCTCGCCGATCTTCGTGCAGCGGGTGGAAGATCGAGATGGCCGAATCCTCTGGGAGCCGTCCGTACGTCGCGATGAGGTGATGGACCCGCTGCACATGTGGCTGGTCGTGGATATGCTGCGCGACGTCGCGCGGCGCGGCACGGCGGCACCGGCGCTCTTCCGGGCCGGATTCACCATCCCGAGTGGAGGCAAGACCGGCACCACCAACGACGGGTGGGATACCTGGTACATCGGGTTCACGCGCGAGCTCGTGACGGGTATCTGGGTTGGATTCGACGAGCGGGCACGCATCTCCGAGCGGGCCTACGGATCGACCCTCGCGGCCCCGGCCTGGGCGAGCTTCATGAGTGAAGTGTACCAACGCCGCCCTTCGCCCGAGGATTGGCCACAGCCCGAGGGCTTGGTCATCCGGGGCATCGACGCCACGACCGGGTATCTGCACACACCATTCTGCCCTGGTGAGACCTTCGAGTTCTTCGTCGCGGGCACCGAACCCACTCTGTATTGCCCGATCCACAACCCGTTCGCGCCCGGCCGCGTCACGCCGTAGCGTGCCGTCGCTGCT
The DNA here is from genome assembly GCA_039591795.1 of Gemmatimonadota bacterium. GTDB lineage: Bacteria > Gemmatimonadota > Gemmatimonadetes > Gemmatimonadales > GWC2-71-9 > JBDHCY01. The sequence continues at coordinate 22,181 of JBDHCY010000006.1, forward strand.
CGTCCGCGCCGGCTGGCTGATCGTCGAACCGGCCCGGGTAGTCCAAGACGGCGCGCTCCTGATCGACGACGACGGCCGCGTGGCCTGGTGCGGGTCGGCACGCGACGCACCGGCCGCAGACGTGCCCCTTCGCGACGAGCCGTTGGGTGTCGCAGTCGCGGGGTTCGTCAACGCACACACGCACCTGGAGCTCACCCACCTCGAGGCCCTCGTTTCTGAGCCAGACTTCCCGGACTGGATTGCTCGAGTCCGCCGGCTCAAGGACGCCTCGTCGTCGGCGGAGTTCGGTGCTGCCGCGCGACTCGGGCTGGTCCAGATGTTCGCGCAGGGCATCACCACGGTCGCCGACACCGGCAGCACCGGCTCCGCCGCGCACGCGCTCGCCGAGCTCGGGGGTCGCGGGATCGCCTTTCACGAAGTGTTCGGACCAGATCACAGCCAGGCGGAGAGCGCGCTCCGGGGTCTCATCGAGACGCTCGATAGTCTCGCTCCGTACGCCTCAGACCGGGTGCGGCTCGGCGTCTCGCCACACGCGCCATACACGGTGAGCGACGCCCTTGCCCATGGTGCGCTCGCCGTAGCACGAGAGCGCGGGCTGCCGCTGGCAGTACATGTCGCGGAATCTCCGGAGGAGACGGCCTTTCTCCGCACCGGAGACGGGCCATTCGCTCAGGCTCACCGCCGGCGCGGAATACCGGTCGCCCCGCGGGCACGCTCCAGCGTGGCCTGGCTCGCGGACATCGGACTGCTCCAGGAACGATGCCTCTGCGTCCACTGCGTGCAGGTCGATGCGAAGGACATCGATCTCCTCGCCGAAGCTGGGGCGCCGGTGGCGCACTGTCCCCTCTCCAACGCGGCGCACGGCCACGGCGCGGCCCCGCTCGCGCGGATGCGGCGCCAGGGGATTGCCGTAGGACTCGGCACCGACTCGGTCGCGTCGCAGAGGCCGCTGGCCCTGCGGGCCGAGGCGCATGCCACGGATCTCCCGCCACGGGAGCAACTCGAGCTCTTGACCGTGGGCGGTGGCCACGCCGTCGGTCTCGCAGATGTAGGCACGCTCCGCCCCGGCGCGTGGGGTGATCTGGCGGTGGTCGGAGCGGGCGATGCCCCGGACCCGCTGGCCGCTGCGCTCGCCGGCCCCGTTCAGCTCACAGTGATCGGTGGTCGGATCGTCTTCGATGCGCGGCGTGAGGACCCGGGCGCGGCAGTGTGGTCGAATCGAGTTGCCGAAGCCAGACGGCGGCTCGGGGCTATCGGAAAGGAACCGGCAGCGTCCCGTTGACCATTTGGGGAAAGATCTCGCCGTTGGTGGGATCGTCGATCACGATCTGCACAGCCGGCGTATTGGCACTCTGGAAGAAGATCCCATGGGTCTGCCCGTCGCTCTTGAGCGCGCCGTAGACGAGGGCATTGCCGTCTGAGCTGTAGGCGAATGTCGAGGCGACATCAAACCGAAGGTCGCTGATCGCGCGGAACCGGCGTCGATACCCACCCGTCACGTCCGCCGGGTCGAGGGTGACGGCGATGAGCGTATCGGGGCCCGTGTTGCCGCTGAAGGGGCGTCGCCTGACGACGAGGTGGAGGCCTTGCGTGGTCCACCGCGGCCAGCCAAAGATCGGGATGTCGACGAACCGCGTGCCGCCGACAGGATGTGTGCCGAGGGGGATGCCGCTTTCGCGCTGGACCATCGCGACCTCGAGCGTGAAGCTGTTGGCGCCGAACACGGCGAGCAGCGCGTTGTCGGGCGAAAACGCGGGGGGCAACACTGGGTCGATGACGCCGGTGGGCAGCGTATCGACGACGCCCGTCTCGAGGTCGGCCACGATGATCAGTGGCTGACGGCCGAACGTGATGATCGCGAGAAACCGGTCGTCGTCGGACAGGGCAGCGGGGAGGATCTGCCCGGACGGGCGCTCGAGTGTGCGGACGAGGCTGAAGGTGTCGGCTGGATTGTAGGTGTAGATGCCACTATCGGCGAGGAAGGCGAGGCGGCCACCATCTCGCGACATGCCGATGAGGACCATCGAGTCGAGCTCTGCGGGGACGCGGACTCGCGCCTCGCCGGCACCGTCGGCTCGGACCGAGTAGAGCCCAGGGACGTCGGCGAGGCCGTAGAGGATCGTCCGCACAGGGTCGGGCGGGATCACCGGGCCGAGCGGCCGGTCGGTACATGCCAGGACGAGGGCAGCAACCAGGACGCCCACCTGGCGAGTACGTTTCATGACGTTGCAGTTACGTCGTTGGGGAGAGGCAGGTCAAGCGAGCCATGAAGAAGCAGCGCCATGCGGCCCTCCTACGGGTGATCCAGAGGGAGCGAGTGACGAGCCAGGAGCGGCTGCGGGCCCTCCTCGAGGCGGAGGGCTTTGCCGTCACGCAGGCGACCCTGTCGCGCGACATCCGCGAGCTCGGTCTCGCGAAGGTCGCCGATCCGGCATCAGGCGCCACGTACTACGCAGCCGGCCCGGCGTCCGCCCTCGTTCCCGGGCTCGAGCAGCTCCTCCCCATGACACTGCTTTCGGCGGCAGGGGTCGGGCCGCTACTCGTGCTCAAGACCCCAGCGGGCGCGGCGCCGTCACTCGGTTTGGCGCTCGATCGGGCACGGTGGTCCGACGTGCTCGGGACGATCGCGGGGGACGACACGGTGTTGGTCATCGCTCGGTCGGAGCGGGCCCGGCAGCGGCTCGCCGTGCGGCTACGGCGGCTGGCCGGCCTCCCCGGCTGATCCCAAGACGCCGCTTGACCCCAGGACATCCGAATCGTATTTTTATGCACTCAACTGCATAATTGGAGCAGGGTGCAATGGGTCCACTCGTCGTTCTCGCATACTCGGGCGGCCTCGACACGTCCGCCATCGTCCCGTGGCTGCGCGAACGCTACGATGCGCGCGTCCTCTGCTACACTGCCGACCTGGGGCAGGGCACCACCGAGCTGGATGGGCTGGCCGAGAAGGCGAGAGCGTCGGGCGCGATCGACTGCGTGGTCGAGGATCTGCGCGAGCCGTTCGTGCGCGACGTCATCTTCCCGACGCTTAAAGCCGGCGCGATCTACGAGGGGTCCTACCTCCTCGGGACCGCCATGGCACGGCCCGTCACAGCGGCGGGGCAAGTTGCCTTGGCGCAGCGCGCAGGGGCCGCAGCACTCGCACACGGGTGTACTGGCAAGGGCAACGATCAGGTTCGCTTCGAACTGACCTACGGGGCACTCGCGCCGGAGCTCGACGTGATTGCACCGTGGCGCGAGTGGGAGCACCGCGGACGAGACGACCTGCTCGAATTCGTGGCGAGCCGCGGTATCCAGGTCGCCGTTTCGGCCGCCAAGCCATACAGCCGCGACCGCAACCTCTGGCACTGCTCCCACGAGGGCGGCGTGCTGGAAGATCCCGGACACGCTGCGCCAGATGACGTCTACCTCATCACGCGAGATCCACGCGACGCTCCCGACCGTCCGGAGGCCGTGGCCATCAGCTTCGAGCAGGGTGAGCCGGTCGCGGTCGACGGCGAGCCGCTTGCTCCGGTCGCACTCCTCGAACGGCTCAACGAAGTGGGGTCCCTCCATGGCATCGGGCGCGCCGACATCGTCGAGAATCGGATCGTCGGTATGAAGTCACGTGGCGTCTACGAGACGCCTGGCGGGACGCTGCTCTACGCTGCCCACCGGGAGCTCGAGCACCTCGTGCTCGACCGGCGGGTGCTCGCGCTCAAAGACCGGCTGGCCGGTGACTATGCGTCACTCGTCTACGATGGTCGGTGGTGGAGCGCCGAGCGACTAGCGCTCGACGCGTTCGTCGGCGCGACGCAGCAGACGGTGACGGGCAGCGTTAGGCTCAGCCTCTACAAGGGCACCGTGCAGGTCTTGGGTCGTGAGAGCCCGGCATCTCTGTATCGCGAATCGTACGCGACGTTCGGCAACGACCAGGTGTACGACCAACGCGATGCCGGTGGGTTCATCCGGCTCTTTGGGCTCAGCACGCGCATAGCCGCAGGCGTCGCTGCCGAAAGGGGACGCTCCGTCTCGGCCGCAGCGGACTGATGCCTGCCGGGCACCAATTGTGGGGCGGACGCTTCACGTCGGGTCCTTCACCCGCGCTCGATCGCCTCAATCGCAGCCTCCCCGTCGACATCGCGCTCTGGCGCCAGGATGTGACGGGGAGCCGCGCTTGGGCGGCGGCGCTGGCCCGCGCCGGCGTGCTGTCTGCCGACGAACTGCGAGCGCTGGACACGGGCCTTGCGCGCGTGGCCCAGCGACTCGAACAGCCTGGCTTGGAGGACGCGCCGGACGAGGACGTGCACACGCTCGTGGAGCGCCTCCTCTACGAAGAGGCGGGCGAGGTGGCAGGCAAGCTCCATACGGGACGGTCTCGCAACGATCAGGCGGTCACCGATCTCCGGCTCTGGACCATGGAGGCCGTGGATCTCATCGACCAGGACGTGGCTGCGCTCGGCCTCGCGCTCGCCTCCCACGCCGCCAGACGGATGGACGTCATCCTGCCCGGGTATACGCATGGCCAGCGCGCACAGCCGATGCGCTGGACGCATCTGCTCTTGGCGCATGCATGGCCGCTCATGCGCGACCGGGAGCGGCTCGCGGAGGCGCGCCGGCGCACCGCAGTCCTTCCTCTCGGTTCGGGCGCCCTCGCGGGCAGTGGATTCCCCGTCGACCGCGAGTTCCTCAGGGAACGACTCGGCTTCGACTCGGTCTCGCCGAATGCGCTCGACGCGACCGGAGATCGCGACTTTGTTGCCGATACCCTCTTCGCCCTCGCCCTGATCGCCGTGCACGTCTCACGCCTCGGTGGGGAGCTCGTGACGTTGGCGTCGGCGGAGTTCGGGTTCGTACGCCTCGCCGACGAGTTCAGCACGGGCTCGAGTCTCATGCCGCAGAAGCGCAACCCCGATGTCTTCGAGCTCGCGCGTGCCAAGTCAGCTCGCGTCATTGGTGATCTGGGGGCCCTCCTCGGCCTCGTCCGAGGGCTTTCGGCCGGGTATCAGAAGGATCTGCAGGAGGACAAGTCGCTGCTCTTCGACGCCGTCGAGACGGTGCGGATCACTCTTCCTGCAGTGACGGGAGCGGTCGAAACTCTGGAGCTCGTGCCGGATCGGATGGCAGCAGCACTCGACGCGGGTCTCCTCGCAACCGATCTCGCCGACTTGCTCGTTGCTCAGGGAGTTCCATTCCGGGAGAGCCACGAGCTCGTCGGGAGGCTTGTTCGAGAAGGGGAGAAGCTCGGTGCCGATCTTCGGTCGGTGCCCGCGGAGAACGCAGCCGCCATTCACCCCGCTCTCCCTGCCGCGCTCGCCGCGCTTGGCGATTGGGAAACGAGCGTCGAGCGACGCACGACGCCGGGTGGCTCCTCGCGCGCCTCCCTCGAGGTGCAGCTCGCCGATCTCCAGCGGGGCTTCAGCCGCTCTTCACTCGTCGATTCGCGTTAACAATCCATCGAGATCGGGTTCTTCCCATCGGAACCGATGTGGGTCGGATGCATCTCGAAGTACGCTCAGCACTTCCGCGATCAGGTCGTGGTCCGCGGGATCGAATCCACCTTCGTGTTCGCGCTCCACGGCCCACGCGGACAGGTCCTCCAGTGAGCGGTGGCCCTCGAGGTGATCCTCGATGGCTGCGCGGACCTCGGTTCGGGTCAGCATAGTCGTTCAGGCTCGTTGGGCGAGTAGGCGAAGTCAAGCCCTACGCTTGCCACGACTTACGGACGCCGTTAGACTGCCGGTACTGCCTCGGCCACGACGGAGCCGGGGGTCGCTTTGTGACGAGGGTCTGCGAGTGCGCTGTCTTGCGCTCAATGCATCGTTTGAGCCGCTCACACTCGTTCCTGTCCGTCGCGCGCTTCGCCTGGTCCTAGACGGCAAGGCGGAGATCGTCGCTGCCGACGGCGAACGGGTCGTGCGAAGTGCGCACCTCAGCCTGCCGCACCCTGCCGTTATCCGATTGGTCAAGTTCGTCCACGTGCCACGACGCTTCCGGCGCCAGGTGACCAATACGTTTCTATTCGCCCGCGACACGTATTGCTGTCAGTATTGCGGCCGGAGCCAGTTCGTGCTGCGGGGCCGGGAGAGCCTCACCCGAGACCACCTCGTGCCGCTCTCGCGGGGGGGAACGAACGACTGGACCAATTGCGTCACCGCGTGCAGTACCTGCAACACGCGGAAGGGGAATCATCTGCCGGGTGAAGTCGGGATGCATCCACGCACACCGCCGGTGGAGCCTCACTTCGTTCACCTCTCTTGGGCCGTGCGGCGCCTCACACCGACTCAGGCGCACTACATCCGACTTTTTTACGGTCCCGACGTCTTGGCCACGCTGCGTACCCTCTGACGCTTCCCGCGCTCAGGGCGGTAGCGTCACCCGGGCCGAGCGCGCCGACAACTTCACCTTCGACAGTCCCGCCGCGCGCACCAGCAGTCGCCGCGCTCCCCGCGCCAACGCATCGCCCACACTCCCGCCCTGCTCGGTCGCGGTTTCGGGAAGATCGCCTCGGAGCCAACGCGCCGTCTCCTCGAGATCGGAATCGCTGAGCGGGGTGGCCTCCACAGACGCCACGGAGTAGAAGCGGCCGCTCCCCTGCGCCGCCAGGGGGACCCGGTAGACCGTGCTCAGCGCTCTCTCGAGCTCGGCCACACCTCGATGCACGCGACGGGCGCCGTCGGACCGCACGGTGAGGAAGCGTTCGGAAAGAGGGTCGTAGGTGACGATGACCTCCCAGGTCACATCCGAGATGAACTGATCGAACCAGTTCGAGCGTGCACGCCAGAGCTCGACCCGATGCATCACGTAGAGCGGAAACCCCGACTGGAGGAGAGAAACGAGTTCGCCGGCGGCCGAGAGCTGAGTCGTGCGGAGCCGGGCCTCGAGGCCCGAGTCGGTGGCCTGGAGCGTGACAGTCAGCGTCGGCCCTGGCGCGTCCGCTTGGGGCCGTGCGGCGCTCGGCACAGCCGCGAGCGCCAGAGCGAGGGCGAGCGCCCGCCGCACGTCAGAACCGGTGATCGAGGCGGAGCAGAAAACGAATCGGTTCGCCGTCGGTGAACGCCTTGGCGACGTAGATACCGAGACCGTCAATGTCGATTCCGGTCCCGAAGTCGCCGAGCCACGTGTTGATCGAGGGGAGCCGGCCGCTCGGGAGCTTTCCCGGCCCATCACCTACGAGCCAAGCCTGCCCACCCCCGGTGAAGACCACCAAGTCCACCAGTTCCACTCCGAGCCACGGCGCTGCGCGGAGGATCCGGTCGAGGAACCCGAGCGACAACGCCGTGCGGAACTCTGCCTGTGCCACCAGGACCCGGTCGCACAGCGCCGGCTGCGCCAGATCTTCGACGAGCTCGTTGCACGCTCGATGACGAAACTGATACCCGGGGAGCGGGTCTGGCCCGCCCAGCGACAGACGGTGCTGCACAGGCAGTGGATCTCCGGCGATCCAGCCCCCGGCGAGGAGGCGCAGATAGACCCGTCCGGACGGACTCACGCGCGCGTAGCGGCGTAGATCGACGAAGAGGCGATGAAAACGATAGCTCCCGTCGGTCGGGAGCCTCGGCCGCACGCTCTCCGGGAGGGAGCGCTCTAGCACATCGCTGCTCAACCCGAGCTCCCAGCGTCCGCTCAGGAACCAGCCGCGAGTCGGATTCGATTCGCTGTTTCTGGTGTCGAGCGCGAGGGAAGCGGTGATCGTCGTGAAGTGGCCCTCATCGATCGCCGGATTGGGGCGCCACGGCTCGCCCCCGCGCAGCAGGCTCCACGGGTCGGCTGCGGCCGCACTGGTCACGCTGGTGCGGGTTCCTTGGAGGCCTCCCCTCAGGCCGGCTGGGAGGCGCACCTCGGCATAGCCTCCCCAACCCTTGGAGCCGAAGTAATCGCGATAGTCGCGGTGCAGGAAGAACGTGGCCCATCCGACCTCTCGGTGAGTGAACTGCCAAGCCTCGATTGGGCTCACGGAGTCGAAAGCGCGGATGCCGAGTATCCCGATTGTTCCTCGGCGACCGACCACCGCTTCGGCGCGTGTGGAGTAGCCGAGATCGGCGTCGCCACCCGAGAGCGCTCCCGCCGTGCGCAGGACCCCATATCCCGCGATGCGGAACTGCAGATCTAAACCTGTTCGCCAGCCGATCTCAGGCCCCAACACAATGGGCAGCCCTTCGACGCGGTTGTACGTGCCGCCGGTAGCGAGCGTGAGCGTCGAGTAGGACTCCTCTGTACCCGAGCGCCAGGTGGCACGAGGCTCGAGGTCGCGCACCCGGAACGACGGAGTCGGGGTCGGTTCGATGAGCTCCCCCACGCGTCTCACGGAGAGAATCTGTTCATAGGCCCGCGTGGGTCCGGTGATTCGACCGTTCCCGGATCGCAGCACGCGCCCGCCGACGAGCAGCACGTCGCCCTCGATCGTGCCTCCTTCGAGCTCGAGGTCACCGTTGACGACGACAACGCCTCCGCGAATGGTCCCGGCAACGACCAAAGGTCCCCCGAGGACGCCGATCTCGCCCTCTACCAAGCCTCCCAGCGGTATCCTCGTCCGACCTGTCAGTCGGATCGTGGTGGATGCGTTGAATCGTCGCGTGACTTCCTCGACGATCGCCTGCGGCAGCGTGGTGTCGCGCGGAGGAGGGTCCCCTTGCCCGACCACGACGACCGTGTCCTGGGCTTGGGCGGAGATCGCGCAGGCCAGTAGCCCACCTGTCACAGCGCCACGCCACATCGAATGCATGGAGATGTTCATCACTCGTCGTTGTCCCGATAGTCGATGTCTAGCCGCCGCATCCGACGATAGAGGTTGGCACGATCGGTCTCGAGGCGTCGGGCTGCTTCGGCCACGTTGCCGTTGGCCCGACTCAATGCCGTGGATATGAGGTCCCGTTCGTACTGCTCGAGCGCTGCGGTGAGCGAACCGGTCTGGTCGGACGTCGGAGGCGGGACGCCAGGGCCGCCGAGCACTCGCTCCACGTCGCCCTCGGTGACGACGCTGTCACGGCCGAGTATGGCACACCGTTCGATGGCGTTCCGGAGCTCTCTCACGTTGCCCGGCCACGGATATCGACCGAGGAGTGTGACAGCCGCGGGGTCGAACAGTACCGATGGTCTCCCGAGGTGGACGGCAACGCGCCGTGCGAGGTGCTCGAGGAGTGGGGGTATGTCCTCGCGCCGATCGCGCAGAGGCGGGATGTGTAGTCGAACGACGTCCAGCCGGAAGAGGAGGTCCTCGCGGAAGCGGCCGGCTGACGCAGCATGGGCGAGGTCATGGTTCGTCGCAGCGATGATTCGCACGTCAACGTTGCGTGTTCGCTCTCCCCCAACCCGCTCGATCGTACCGGACTCGAGCGCGCGGAGCACCTTCGCTTGCGCTTCCAGGCCCAGATCCCCGACCTCGTCGAGGAAGAGGGTGCCGCCATCGGCGAGCTCGAATTTCCCGCGCCGTCGGGCCGTCGCACCAGTGAAGGCCCCGCGTTCGTGCCCGAACAGTTCGCTCTCGACGAGGTCGCGCGGGATGGCAGCGCAATTGACCGAGACGAACGACCGGGCCCCACGAGGTCCTTGGCGGTGAATGGCGTGGGCCGCCAGCTCCTTCCCAGTCCCGGACTCGCCCGTGATGAGGACCCGTGCCTCGGTGGGGGCCACTTGGCCGATCAACGCCCGCACACGATCCATGGCGGAGCTGACCCCAACGAGCGACGCCTCGACGCCCAAGGCGTCCCGCAGGGCGCGGTTCTCAGCTCGTGCTCGGGCGAGTTCGAGCACGGTGCGCACGGTGGCAAGCAGTCCTTCAGGTGCGAGTGGTTTTTCCAGAAACTGCGCAGCGCCCAGCTGCGTCGCCCTCACCGCGTCTGCGAGCGTCGCCCGCCCGCTCATCATCACCACTTCGAGATCGGGCCGGGTGGCCTTGAGGCGCTCGAGGGTGGCGAGCCCATCAGGCCCACCGGGCATCACGAGGTCGAGGAGCGCGAGATCGGGATCGGCCTCGTCGAGAGCCTCGATTGCCGCGCGCCCACCGGGGGCCTCACCAACCTCGAACCCCTCCTGCTCGAGGAGTGCTCTGAGCATGCGACGGATGTTCTGCTCGTCGTCGATGACGAGGATTCGGGCGGTCACTGCTCCGGCTCTGCTGGAAGCGTGATCACGAAAGTGGCTCCACCGCCAGACGTCGGCTCCCACCGCACGCTTCCCCCATCAGCCTCCGCCGCCTGACGCACCAGGGTGAGGCCCAAACCAGTGCCACTCGCCTTGGAGGTGACATAGGGCTCGAAGAGATGATCTGCGAGGTCCGCTGGCACCCCGGGGCCGTGATCGATCACCGCAAGCTCGATCTGACCTGCATCGCGCGCCAGCCCGCGGCCGGTCATCACGATCTCGCCGTCCGAGGCCTCCGCAGCGTTTCGGACCAGATTCACCACTGCACGCCGCAAGGGCTCGTAGTGCCCGTGGACCGCCAAGCCGGGATCTACCTCCACACGGAGGCCGACGCTGTCGGCAACGCCTGCGCGCGCGATGTCTTCCAGCAGTTCGAGGACATCGACGCGCGCCGCCGGGCCCTCAGGCAGCCGTCCGACTTCTGAGAACTCGCGAGCGAGCCCCTCGAGGCGCCCGGCCTCGTCGGCCAGCACCTCGAGCGGGACATCGGACTCCGGAGACGATGCACGGCGTGCCTCGAGCTGTGCCAGGGCGAGACGCATCGACGTGATCGGCCCTCGGAGCTCATGCGCGACACTGCGGGCCACTTCGCGAAAGGCTCGCAACCGTTCCGTTTCGAGTTCCTGCCGACGGGCCTCGTCGAGCGCCACCGCCATCCCGCGCAACGCGCCCCGAAGCGCCGCGAACTCGGGGGCGCCGCGTGCCTCGGCGGCCGGCAGCGGTTCGCGCCGTTCTATGTGGCCGGCCCACTGCACCAGCTCGAGCATGGGTCGCGAAAGCTGGCGCGAGAGATGACCGGCAAGCCGCACCGACGCGGCGACGAGGAGAGCAGCCAGTCCGAGCACCGCCGCGGCGAGCACTCCGGCCGTGTAGCGCGCGAGCACGTCGGCGCGTCTGGCAAGGGTCAGGCTCCGCGAAAGCGTTTCGGCGTGGGCCCGAAACGCCTGGCGCGCCGCGGGGTCGAGGGCCGAGGTGTCGACACGAGCCATGGCCTCCCGGCCGGTCGCGGCTACGGTCTCCAGCGCGGCGCGCGGGCCTGCTGGAGAACGAGTGGAGCGCAGTTGTGTCGCGAGGGCGAGAAGCGCTAGGGCGGTTGGAACGGTGCCCAGCACGATGAGAATCCAGAAGATTCGCTGGCGGAAAGAGAGGAGCATTGGGCCAAATCTAGACATAGGAGGGCGCCGTGTCCATTCGACACGCTCCGATGGGACGGCAGACGGTCTCCCAGCATGGTGCCTTGAAGAGCGTCCGTAAGTGTAGCTATCTTAATTGGTTCTGACACCACCGGATCTGTAGTGGAGACGCTTCATCTCGCGGAGACTTTCGACACGTGGGTCGCGGCAGCGCCCGATCGGGAGGCGATCGTGTTTCCCGGCGGGCGCTTCACCTATCGTGACCTCGCGGCGCGGGTGGCATCGGTGGCTGGCGGCCTGGCGGAAATGGGCGTCGGTCCCGGGAATCGGGTAGCAATCGATCTTCCGAACCGGCCAGAGTGGTTGGTCACCCTGCTTGCCGGCGCTCGCATTGGCGCCGTGCTCGTGCCGCTAAACCCAAGCCTCGGCTACCATGAGCTCAAGTACCAGCTCCGTCATGCCGAGGCGGTGGTGGCCGTCATCGGCGACGGCGTGGGCGATCCCGACTCGTTCGAGGTCTTCGACGAGCTCTTGGGCGAGCTCCCTGAGTTGAAGCACCTCGTGCCCGTCGGCCGCGCTGACGCCTGGTATGACGACCGCGTGTTCCCCTTCGAGGAGTTGGTCCGGCGCGGTGCCCGCCGGAGCGTCCCACCCACACACGCCGACCTCGTGGATCACGCCCTCGCGCTCGTGTACACCTCGGGAACGATGGGCAAACCCAAGGGGGCTCTCCTCTCTCACTCGGGCATCGTCAACGCGGCACGGCAGGCAGCCGATGCCCTTGGCCTCCAGTCCGAGGATCGTTCACTCGCCGTTTCGCCCCTGTTCACCGCCTTCGGCCTGCAGACGGCCGTGATGTCGCTCGTGACCGGTGGCACGTTGGCCCTCATCGAGCGGTTCGAGGCGGCGGCCACGCTCGATCTGATGGAGCGGGAGGGCCTGACCGTCATCCACGGCGTGCCCACGATGTTCCAGCTCTTGATGCGTCACTCGTCGTTCAGTGGTCGCGACCTGAGTGCTTGCCGCACGGGGATCGTGACCGGGGGCCCGGCGGCGAAGGGACTCGTCGAGACGGTCCGGGCGTGGTGCGACGTGCAGCTGGCCTACGGCCTCACGGAGACCGGACCGACGGTGACGATGACCCGCCGCGACGATCCACCCGAGAAGCGCGCGGCGACCGTTGGTCGGCCGATGCCCGGGGTTGATGCGCGGGTCGTGGATGTCACCAGCGGGACCCTCCACGGCCATGAAGCGATCGGGGAGCTCGCCGTCCGCGCTTCGAACGGCATGCTTGGCTACTATCGCATGCCGGCGGAGACCGCGAAATCGCTCACAGCGGAGGGGTTCTTTCTCACCGGGGACCTTGCCATGATCGACGAGGAAGGGTACGTCAGCATCATGGGGCGCCGGAAAGAGCTGATCATTCGCGGAGGAAGCAAGGTCTATCCGCGGGAGCTGGAGGATCTTCTCCGAACCCACCCTGCGATCGACGAAGTGTGCGTCATCGGCATCCCCAACGAGTTGCTTGGGGAGCTCGTGTGCGCATGCGTGATCCCGATCGAGGGCGCAATCGTCACGGGTGACGAGCTCAAAGCGTATGTGCGTGAGCAAGTCGCCGCCTACAAAGTGCCGGACCTCGTGCACTTCTTCGACGCGTTTCCGCAAACGGCTAGCGGCAAGATCAAACGTCGGGAGCTCGCGCAGATGGTCGGCCTGGAACTGAGCACTACATGACCGTTCCGTACCAACCAGGGCAGCAAGGCGCGCCGAAGGGTCCGCCGATGAATGCACCCAATGCAGCGCTGCTCATCGATTTCGACAACGTCACGCTGGGCATCCGCTCGGACCTCCAAACGGAGCTCAGGCGCTTGCTCTCGTCAGACATGATCAGAGGCAAGGTGGCCGTGCAGCGGGCGTACGCCGACTGGCGCCGCTACCCGCAGTACATCGTCCCCCTGTCCGAGTCGTCCATCGACCTGATCTTTGCCCCTGCGTTCGGGCCGAACAAAAAGAACGCAACCGACATTCGACTGGCGATCGATGCCCTCGAGCTCGTGTTCACGCGTCCCGAAATCGGCACGTTCATTCTCCTTTCGGGTGACAGTGATTTTTCCGCGCTCGTGCTCAAGCTCAAGGAATACGGCAAGTATGTGATCGGTGTCGGCATTCGTGACTCTTCCAGCGATCTGCTCATCCAGAACTGTGACGAGTACTACTCGTACAGCGAACTCACCGGGCTCACCAAAACGGGAGAACTGGAGCCCGTGCGTCGCGACCCGTGGGAGCTCGTCGTACAGGCGATCGCGCAGATGGCGCGCGATGGCGATGTCATGCGATCGGACCGTCTGAAGCAGGTCATGATGGAGATTGACCCGAACTTCGACGAAAAGGATGCTGGCTTCAGCCGGTTCAGCAAGTTCGTGGTCGAGGCCGGCCATCGTGGCCTCCTCGCACTGCGGAAGAGCGAGAATGGGCAGTACGAAGTTGGGCCCGGACCGCAGGCCAATGTCGATGGATTCGGTGGGGCCGCACCGACGAAGCCCGACCGTGAGGCGCCATCGCCCGCACCAGAGCGACGTCGCGGGCGGGGCCGCGCCGAGTCAACATCGCGCCAGCGCGGTGGGGAGGCGCAGGGGGGTCTCGTGCTCGCCGCAGCCCTGGAGCTGCTTCGGGCCAGCGCGGAAGAGCTAGCCGGGGCTGATGGAGTGCCGGTCGCCGCTAGTGAGGTGCAAGAGCGCATGCGGGAGCGTCACGGCGCAGACGACCCAGTCTTCGCGACGACTCGGTTCGCACGGCTGCTGAGGCAAGCTCACGATGCATCGGTGGTGGATCTCAAGAAACGCCCAGATGGCTCGTACGAAATGACGCCCAAACCACCAGCGGACGCGGTCGTTTCGGAAGAGGCCGACGCAAGCGAGGAGGCTCGCCCGCGTCCGCGCCGGCGGGGTGGGCGGACGCGCGTTCGAGAACAGGGTCCGAGCGAAGGCACGAGTGCGACGCCGGAGCCAGCTGAGACCGCCGCCACAGAGGTGCCGTCAACGGAGCCCAGCACGAAGAAGAGGACTGCGAAGAGGACAGCGACCAAAGCCGAGACGCCACCGACGGAGCCCAGCTCGGCCAAGAAGACTGCGAAGAAGACAGCGACCAAGAAGAGCGCAACGAATCCACGGTACCGGCGGGGGTCGCGCGGCCGGACAAAGCCGGCAGCCGCAGAGGGGCCCGTACCGGGGCCAGTCGATAAAACACCACCGGCGACCCCGGCTGGGGAGGATGCGGCTGCGGAGCCGGCGACGCCAACCTCGTGGGGGCGACGGCCCCGGGGCGGAGGCCGCCGGCCTCGAAAACCTGAGGGCGGCGCCGGGGAGCCGGCCACCGGTGCACCGAAGGCGACAGAACCCGGTCTACCCGAGCAGGAGCAACCGAGTTCGTCGGATGAGCCGGACAATGCCCCTTCCGCGGGCGGCGCGGCTGACCCAGCGACCACTGACGATGAGACGGGCAGCCTGTGGACTCGGCTATCGCGCGGCTTCGGCCTCAAGCGGCCCGATAGCGACACGCCCTAGCGAGTGCCACGCCCCCTCGGTGCGGCATTCTACGCCCGGCCCACCGTCGAGGTCGCACGAGCGCTCCTCGGCCGGGTCGTAGTGAGCGATGTGCGCGGGCGGCGAACGGCGGGGCGCATCGTCGAAACCGAAGCCTACATCGGCCCCCACGATCCGGCTGCGCATGGATTTGGCGATCGTCGCACGCAGCGCAACGCGAGACTCTTCGGCGCCCCCGGAACGGCTTACGTGTTCTTCACCTATGGCATGCATTGGTGCCTCAATGCCGTAACGGAGCGGGATGGCTATCCCGCAGCGGTCTTGCTCCGTGCGCTCGAGCCGATCGAAGGGATTGAAGTAATGCGCCGGCGCCGGGGGAGGCGGGCTGATGTGGATTTGGCTTCGGGGCCGGCGAAGCTGGCCCAAGCGCTGGCAGTCACGGGAAAGCTCGACGGCCACGATCTCACTCGCCGGCCGCTTCAGATCCTACCAGGCCGTCCCGTTCTGGAGGCCAATGTCGAGGTGAGCCCGCGGATCGGCATCCGGCGAGCGGCCGATTGGCCGCTCCGCTTCGTCGTCCGCGGGTCGCGCTTCGCGTCTCGCTAGAAGTCCTTGATGCCCTCGCGAGCACCGCCGATGGCGTACCGGAACCCGCCTTGGAGCGAGTGGACCGCGCCATCGAGGAGGAACCCCCGCGCCTCGGTGTTGCCTTTGTACTGGCCGAAAACCGTGAAACGACCGAGGCGGAGATCGAAGCCGGCCAAAAGAAGCAGATTGGCCTTGGTCGCAGCGTCGTCAATGATGAGCTGCGTGAGCTCGGGATCGGTCACGGTCCCGCGTGCCTTCGGATTGAGGATCTGCACGATGGACACGCCGACCCCGGCGAAAGGCTGAAAAGCACCGTACAGTGGAATGGCCACGAGCGCGCCAGAAAGCCGCCGGATGTTCTCGAACTCGACGTCGCGGAACCCGGCCGGGAGATTTGCCTCTGCTGCCGTCGGGTCGCTGACGGCGGCCACGCTCGGATCGAGCAGGAAGGT